>JAIRKG010000145.1 GCA_031260235.1 Dysgonamonadaceae bacterium
CGATTGGTTTGTGACAGATGTTGTAGTCGCCGCAAATTACAAGATTCGGGCGGGTTTTCCTCAATTCCGTCAGATATTCGGTAAACGCTTCAAGGAATTGCATTTTGACGGCTTGCCGCACCTCGCCGGTCGTTCCCGAAGGGATGTAAACGCATACCAAAGTGACATCTCCGAAGTCGGCGCGGATGATTCGCCCTTCGTTGTCATATTCCGGTATGCCCATTCCGACGGAATAATAGTCGGGGTTTTGTTTACTGAAAATGGCGACGCCGCTATATCCTTTTTTCACTGCAGAATGAACCAGTTGGCTTTCATAACCGAGGCTTTGCAAAGTAATGCCATCAATTTGTTCGGGTTGCGCTTTGGTTTCCTGCACGCAGAAAATGTCGGGACTTTCCTGTTTCAGCCAGTTGAATAATCCTTTGTTGATTGCCGAGCGGATGCCGTTTAGATTGAATGAAACTATTTTCATACATTTCATTCCAAATAAGTATAACCATAAAGCCCCGACCGGTAATTGGAAAGAAACTCCCGCCCTTCCTCCAAAGATATTTTTCCTTCCTTTAAAGAGGAAGTTACCCATGATTCTACGTTGCGGGCAAGTTTTTTGGGGCTGTATTCTACGTATTCCAAAACGTCGGCAATCGTTTCACCGTCAATCACCTGCTCAATTTGATAACTGTCTTTGTTTACGGAAATATGGACGGCGTTGGTGTCGCCGAACAGATTGTGCAAATCGCCCAATATTTCCTGATATGCGCCAACGAGAAATACGCCGATATAATAGGGTTCTTTTTTGTTCAGGGAATGTACCGGCAAATGATAGGTATAATTCATCATGTTGATGAAATTGTCGATTTTCCCGTCGGAATCGCAGGTAATATCCTGCAAAGTAGCCGTCCGGTTGGGCTTTTCGTCCAGGCGGGTGATGGGGACAATCGGGAAAACCTGGTCGATAGCCCATGAATCGGGCAGGGACTGGAAGAGGGAAAAGTTGCAAAAGTATTTGTCGGGCAACATTTTGGATATTTTCCGAAGTTCTTCGGGCGCATGTTTCATATTCATTGCCATTTGTTGGACTTCGCGGGCAATAGACCAGTAAAGTTTCTCGACTTGGGCGCGGGTAATCAAATCCAACATGCCGAGACTGAATAAATCGAGTGATTCTTCGCGGATTTGTTGCGCGTCATGCCAAGTTTCAATCAGGCGCGGCTGATTCATTTCGTCCCAAAGTTTATAAAGTTCCTTTACCAGTTCGTGGGCGTCGTCGGGCAGTTCTTCGTTTTCGTCCCATTCGGGCAAAGTTGTTGTTTCCAAGACTTGGAACACAAGTATAGAGTGATGTGCGGTCAATGAGCGTCCCGATTCGGTGATGATATTCGGTTGCGGAATATTATTTTTCACGCAGGCATCCACCAAAGTAGAAATGGAGTCGTTGACATATTCCTGAATCGAGTAATTCATGCTGCTTTCGCTTCCCGAAGAGCGCGTACCGTCGTAATCGACGCCCAGTCCGCCGCCGATATCCACAAATTCGATTGAATATCCCAACGCGTGCAGTTGCACATAGAATTGCGAAGCCTCGCGCAATGCGTTTTTGATGCGGCGAATTTTAGTTACCTGACTGCCGATATGAAAATGTATCAATTTCAGGCAATCTTCCATCTTGTTTTTTCTCAGAAAATCGAGTGCGTCCAGCAGTTCGCTCGGCGAAAGGCCGAATTTACTGATGTCGCCGCCCGATTCTTCCCATTTACCGCTTCCGGAGCTTGCCAGTTTGATGCGTATTCCAATATTGGGACGGATTCCCATCTTTTTCGCCAACTCTCCGATAAGGATCAGTTCGTTTAATTTTTCCACAACGATAAGAATTCTTTTGCCCATCTTTTGCGCCAAAAGCGCCAACTGAATATAATGCTCATCCTTATATCCATTACAGATAATCAGCGAATCGGGACTCGTATTAATTGCCAATATAGCGTGCAGTTCAGGCTTTGAACCGGCTTCCAGCCCGATGTTGAACTTTTTCCCGTGACTGACGATTTCCTCCACCACTTGGCGCATCTGGTTAACTTTTATCGGATAAATAATAAAGTTTTTCGCCGTATAATCATATTCGTCAGCCGCAATCTTAAAGCAGTTGGATATCTTTTCAATGCGATTGTCGAGAATATCCGAGAAGCGCAACAGGACGGGCGCCGCCACATCGCGAAGCACCAGCTCGTCCATCAGTTCCTTCAAATCAATTTGTGCGCCGTCTTTTTTGGGAGTAACCGTGATATGTCCTTTTTCGTTAATAGAAAAATAATCCAGTCCCCAACCGTAAATGTTGTACAGTTCTGCAGAATCTTCGATACGCCATTTTCTCATAATTCTATAATGAAAGTAAAAGTCTATAAACCGGAGGCGAAGTTACGAAAAATAATATTATTTCCTATCTTTGCACCGTCAAAGAAAACAAAAGAAATGATGTCGCCGACAGATATTATAGACAAATATTACCTCGAAAACGACGATTTGCGCAAAGTCCTGTTAAGCCACGGATTGTCTGTAGCGGAAAAAGCCCTGTCGATTGCCGAAATGCATCCGGAAATGAATATGGACAAGGACTTTATTTATGAAGCGGCTATCCTGCACGACCTCGGCATTTTCAAAACAGACGCTCCCGATATTCACTGCTTCGGCAAATATCCGTATATCTGCCACGGATATTTGGGAAGCGATATACTGAAAGCGGAAAACATGCCGCTCCATGCCCTGGTTTGCGAAAGACATACCGGCGTCGGCTTAAGCCTAAAGTATATTATTGAAAAAAAACTCCCTCTTCCGCAACGGGATATGAGGCCTGTGAGTTTTGAAGAGCAACTGATTTGCTTTGCCGATAAATTCTTCTCCAAGACCCATCCCGACAGAGAAAAGTCAATAGACAAGATCAGGAAAAACCTCACTAAATATGGGAAAAGCGCCGTAAATAAGTTTGACAAATGGTGCAAGATGTTTCTGTCTTAAGCGATGCGAAATAATAAAGATAAATATCGTTTAGCGGCAATCGCCCTGTTCCTGTTTTTGGCTGTGCCGAAAGCGGGGGCGCAGGACTTGGCAGAATATTCCGACCCTGTGGCGGCAGACGATTCGACTTTCTCGGCGGCAACAGATACCGTAGCGACAAAAACAGACTCCATTAAGCCGGGCGCAATCGACGCGCCAATCCACTCCAACGCCAAAGATTCTATCGTATTAATCCTTGAAGGAAAAAACATGTTTCGCCTTTTCGGCAAAGCATCCGTAAAACAGCAGGATCGCGAACTGACCGCCGAATATATCGAACTCGACGCCGACAGCAGCATCATGTATGCCTCATACGCAGTGGATTCGGTGGGCGAAGAATTCGGATACCCCGTTTTCAAGGAAGGCAGTCAGGAATATGAAATGAAACGCCTGCGCTTTAACTTCAAGACCGGAAAGATGTATATCTACGACGTAATCACGAAGCAGGGAGAGGGTTACCTTACCGCCACCACAACCAAACGAATGCCAAACGAAGATCTGAACATGCAGAACGGCAAATATACCACCTGCGACGACCATGATCATCCGCACTATTACCTGCAAATGACATACGCCAAAGTCCGCCCGGGAAAGAACGTTGTTACGGGTCCGGTCTATCTGGTTGTCGAAGACGTCCCACTGCCGATAGCGCTTCCATTTGCCTTTTTCCCTTTCTCGAAGAAATATTCGTCGGGCGTGATTATGCCTACATTCGACGATGAAATGAACCGCGGCTTTTCCCTGCAAAACGGCGGATATTATTTTGCGTTCAGCGATTACATGGATTTAAAACTGACGGGGGAGATTTTTACCAAAGGCTCATGGGGATTGCACGCCGCCGTCACATACCGCAAGAGATACAAATTCTCCGGTAATTTCGACGCAGGGTATACGGTTACGGTTACCGGCGACAAAGACACGCGGGATACACCCAATTCCGATTATAGCCGCACGGAAGACTTCCACCTTTCGTGGCGACACTCCCAGGACGCGAAAGCCAACCCTTACTCCACGTTCAGCGCCAACATCGACTTTTCAACCTCCCAGTCGCGATTGAACAACATCAATCAATATTACGACTACAACTCGCGTACCCAAAACACGAAGTCGTCGAATGTTACATACAGTTACCGCCACCCGACCCGCCCGCTTTCAATCAACAGCAACTTTTCAATCAGCCAGACGTCGCGCGACACGACTTTAAGCATTTCGTTTCCCAACGTGACGATTACGGTGAGCCAGATATATCCCTTTAAAAGAAAGGAGCAGGTCGGTGAACAGCGGTGGTATGAAAAGATATATACGAGCTACACAGGCAGCCTGACAAACAGCAGCGGGAGCATCAAAGAACACGAGTTTTCGAGGAAAGCCAACCTGCTCAAGTGGAATAACAAGATGACGCACAACATCCCCCTCTCCGCTTCGTTTAATCTGCTGAAACACATTACAGTCAATCCGTCGGTCAATTACGGGGGGACATTCAGTTATGCCATTCCGATGAGATACGATACGGCTTTGCAGAGAGCTGTCGTCGACGAATCGGCAAAGCAAGTCCCCGTCTGGATACACAACCGGTTTAGCGGGAGCGTGAGCCTCAATACCAAAGTATACGGTATGTTTAAGCCATTGCCTGTATTCGGCAAATGGACGAAAGGCGTGCAGATACGCCATGTTTTTACGCCCAATGTAAGTTTCTCCGGATCGCCCGATATTTCCACATGGGGCAATTATTACGGTCGGGAATATGTTACGAACGGGACGCGAACGGATACCGTATCTTATTTATTATACAACAACCTGAGCGTTCCGGGCAGCGGCCAGTCGGCAACCGTTAATTTCTCCGTCAGCAACAATATAGAAATGAAAACGCCCATTGCAGGTACTGATTCCACACGCAAAATCAGCCTTATTGACAACCTGAGCATGAGTATGAGCTACAATTTTCTGGCAGATTCCATGAACTGGTCGGATTTAAGCGCCTCCATCCGTATCAAGATATTAGGACAGAACCTGAGTCTCGGCGGATCGTTTGATTCCTATAAATATGACGAAAACGGACGACGCGTCAACCAACTGCGGTGGGGATTGGGAAAGGGTAGGGGATTCGGGCGGTTCAGGGGAACGTCGACCAGTTATTCCCATAGCCTCAACAACGACGTGATTAAGAAATGGTTCGCGAAAAGCGACGAAAAAAGCAACGAAAAAAGCGGCGAAGACGACGAAGATCCGCATGATGGCCAAACCGGTGAAGAGCAGCATGAACACTCGTTTTTAAGAAAAGCCAAAAAGACGGAAGGTGACTATGACGAAGACGGTTACCTCATAGCCAACATTCCATGGAATCTGTCGTTCAACTATTCGCTGGGATATGGATACGGCGACTTCAACAAAGCCAAACGCGAATACGACTACCAAATTACCCAAACAGCAAGCCTTTCGGGCAATATTTCCCCTGCCAAAGGCTGGGATTTTTCCTTTTCTACTTCTTATGACTTCGACAATAAACGCTTTGCAAGCCTGCAATGTAACGTTACGCGCAAGATGCACTGCTGGCTAATGACCGCAAGCATCGTCCCCATTGGACCTTACCAGTCCTACAACTTCATGATTTCCGTAAATTCTTCCCTGTTAAAGGATTTGAAGTATTCGCAGAGCAGCAACTACCGCGATCAGGTGGATTGGGGGGAATAGCCCGGCAGCCTCATTGTATCCCAACTGCGTCATTGCGAACTGCGAAGCAGTGAAGCAATCCAGAAGAAAAAACAAAAGGCGACAGATATCCATCTGTCGCCTTTGTTCGTCATTGCGAGCATCTATTTAATAATATTCGCGGTAAGTGCGAATATTCTCAATTCTCAGCGAAACAAAACCGCCGCCTTTCACATCCATATCCAGTGTAGCTCCATCACGTTGATACTTGTAGCATCCCGTATATATCCATTGTGGCCAGGCTGATATGGTTTGTATCCTTACGTAAAAAGCAGTGCCGTCCACCGCAGGAAAATTCATAAGATTGAAGAGATCACATTCTGTTGTGTGAGCCAGATAACCCGTTGCGTCAGTCCAAATTGGATAATCTTCTCCGCTCACAAGTATGCCG
>JAIRKG010000045.1 GCA_031260235.1 Dysgonamonadaceae bacterium
TCGTTAATGTTTTTTAGCGTGCCGCTCAATAAACGGTCGCCGCCTGCCGCAGCCTTTTGCACGGCGTCGCCAAGCCAGGTATGCCAAAAGCCCGTATCCTGCTCGGTCGGTGTGCCTGCAGTACCGCCGGAAGATGGATTTTCCCCGCCGTAAATTCTTCTGACTTTAGATTCAATATCTTCTTTAACAGCCGAATTATTGTTTGCTGTATCTTCTATTATCTTTATTTTTGAAAAATCGAAAGGCATATTTTTATGGGGTGTGAATTGAGTTCAATATATTAATTGCGTCGTCTTTGGAAAAACCCTCGCTGTTCAGGTAACTTATGATAGCCTCTATTGCGTAATCTTCGTTATCGGGGTTGGATGCCGCTATGTTTTGTATATTGGTCATCAAACCTTTTGGCATTTCCACAGCTCCGTCGGGGTTTATTAATCCGGCGGCTTTTTTTATCTCGTGCCAGTCGCCGTATTTCAGTTTGTCTATGTTTTGCAGAACATAAATTTCCACCTCTTTCGCCGTCAACCGTTTTCCCATATTGGTCGGCAAACGTCCGCCCGCTATTCTGGTTGCCAAAGCAGGATAGATGGTTGCCCATAATTCGGCTGGGATATCAAGGCTTCCTTTCGCCCCGCGAAGGGGTACAGGTTTACCCTGTTTGCCTGCTGCTATCTGCAGTTGCCGTTCCTTATACTTGTTATTGCTTGTATTCTGCTGTTGCGTCATCTGCAGTTGCCGTTCCCTATACTGTTTCTGGTCTTCATACCTGGCGTCGTCTTTTTCCTCTTTGGCGTTATACCGGGCGTCGTCTTTTTCCAGAGCCGCGCCGTATCTTGCATCCGCTCTCATCTGCTTATCCATATTCGCCAGATAGTTATATTTCATTTGCCGGTCGCCCATTAGGGCGTTATAATATCCCCTGTCCCAATTATCCATCCTGCTTTGGTAGAGTTTCCTTATTTCTTCCTCTTTGCTTAAAGCTTGGGATGTATGCGACTTTGATGGGTCTAACTCCTCAATCTTTACCCCGTTTGCCGACCCGAACATCTGTCCGAGCAATTTCAAGCCGTCTCCGATAACGCCGGCTGTACGGTTTTTCTGCAAGGCTTTTTCGTCTAACTGCGGTTTTTGGAATGTTTTTACATAGTGTTCGAGAGCCAGTCCGTCAGTGGCGGGATTGAAGTTTTTTACCGCGTTTCTTTGCTCTTCAGAGTAATTTTTCATTAAATACGGGCTGTTGAGCCACGCGTCCTGTTCCTGCGGCTCATTTCCGTCCGGCTGTATGTATGCAGGTGCGTTGTATGCAGGTACGCTTACTGATGGCGTTCCCGCTTCAATTTTCCGTCTTAAAATATCTTCAACTGCCATATCTTAAAATATTTTTTTATGAAAGTGCAGGTTTTTTCTGGGCGGCAGCGGTAGAAGCAAGGTTTGCAAGGCTGGAAATGGAATTATTAAACAAAGTGGAATAATTATTTAAATTGCCCTGCATCGTTTGATATTGGCTGTCTTCAATGGAACTTTTCCGTTCGAGGTAACGGTCGGTTACTTTGTCCCTGTATTGCTGTCCCATAGCCCCAAGATTGGCGTATGTGTTGGTAATCACACTGTTCGCCTGTTCTTTCTGCGCAGCTTGCTGTTCGGGCGTTGCCCCTGTTATTACCGCCGTATTTGCAGCAACTCTGTTCTGTTTGCTCAGATTTTCGCGCAGGTTGCGCAGCAGCATTTGCGCGTCTGCCCGCTGCGTATAGTCGCCAAGCGCATTGGCGTTATACCATGACTTGTTGTCTGCCTGCTGCTGCCGCCGCAAATTTTCCATCTTCTTTTGTTCTCTGTGGGCGTTGATTGCGCCAAATATGGAGCTGCCAAGTCCTATTACTCCCGATGCTATACTTACTGGGTCCATAATCTTTCAAAATAAAATTTTTTACAAAAGAACAGCATTTAAAATAAAAGAGCGGGCGTTGGTATTAAAAAAAATGATGTCCTTTCTGTCTTTTTTAATACCAACAACCATGTTTTAAATTCTAAACCTGTTTTTTTGTAAAAAAACATATATGAGAATATGAGAAAAGCAAATCTAAAAATGGCAGCCCGTTATTTCCCTGATAAAAAGGGAAAAATAGACACGGTGAGGGAAAGGGAAGCGGAGAATCCTTTTGACAGGAATCACGACATACTTCTTGACGCTTATACGGCATGGAACAGTCTGGATGATTTCCGCAAAAAAGCCCGGCGCAACAAGATGTACACTTTTGAAGACCAGTGGGGAGACCGAATTAGAACTGAAAACGGCAATGTAATCGAAAGGGATGACATCCTCGACAAAGGCGGTATTCCGCTTCAAAACAACCGCATACGCGGAATTGTGCGCTCCGTCTGTGGCGTGTTCCAGTCGCAGCAGACAGAACCCTTATGCGTATCCCGCGACCGCGACGAACAGGAAAAGGGCGAAATGATGTCGACCACACTGCAATATGTTTACCAGAACAACCGCCTTTGGGGGCTTGACAGTATGAATCTTAATTATTTACTTGTTTCCGGACTTGCCGCTTTCAAAAGCGTATATTCGGAAAGGAACGGAAAAGTGGACGTGTGGACGGACTGCATCAATTACAATTACTTTTTCTTCGACAACCACATGCAGGATTCACGCCATTGGGACTGCCACATGGTAGGGCAAATCCATGACCTTGGATTGTATGACGTGATGAAAATGTTTTCCAAATCGCCGGAACAAGCCGAACGGATACGTGAAATATACCGTTACGTGGACAAATCCCGGACGATTGCCTATATGGAAAGCATTACAAGTGATAAAAACCGGAATATTGATTTTTTCCTGCCAAAAGATGAAACGCGCTGCAGGGTGATTGAGGTGTGGAAAAAGGAAAGCAAAGCGCGTTACCTTGTGCATGACCGCCTGACCGGTGATTTCTACAAAATAGAGATTGAAGACGTTGCCACACTGGAGGCAGAAAATCGTGAGCGGATTGCCAAACAGTCGGCAATTGGCGTTGCACCCGAAGATATGAAACTAATCGAATACAAATGGACTGTCGATAATTATTGGTATTTCTACTACCTTTCCCCGCAAGGCGATGTTTTAATGGAAGGCGAAACGCCTTTCTGGCACAAATCACATCCGTATTCTTTCCGCCTCTATACGTTCTATGACGAACAGGTATTTCCGTTTGTTTCCGATTTTATCGACCAGCA
>JAIRKG010000083.1 GCA_031260235.1 Dysgonamonadaceae bacterium
AATGTTACAAACGCTATAAATACGGCATATATTCCCTATTTTAAAGATAACAAAGTATGGGCAGGATATAATAGAGTAGATTGGTTTCTCAATCCTAAAAAACAACCGGTGGATGCAGCAGGACATTGGTATACCAATTTACCGATAAAAGACAGACCAAAATATAAATACTTAAAAATAGTGCCGTTGGAGGATATACCCGAAAAATGCAAAAAGCATGATGATTCCAATATATTGTTAGTTGACAACTGCTATATTCCCCAAGGATATAAAAAACCGTTCGCCGTATCTGCTCGCCCAATATTAAACGGCTTGTTGGAAAAAGGATATAGATATGTTCAAGAAAAGGAATATGTTCCTTATATAAATGGTAAAAGAGGCTTTGGGAAAGTCTTGGTACAGAAAACCGAATGAAATGCTCAAATACTACTTCCACGACGTTGTTTTTCAGGAAATCCCCAACGAAACTACCCTCGCAATCAATCTGACAAATTGTCCCAATCGTTGCGTTGGTTGCCACAGTCCCCATCTTCAAGAAGATACAGGCAATCCGCTCGATGAAAATATTTTATCCGAATGGATTAAAAAATACGGCGACGCCATTACTTGTATTTGTTTTATGGGTGGCGATTCGGAACCACTCGAAGTATGCAGACTTGCAGGTTTCGTCAAAAGCCTTGCTGGAAATCTTAAAACCGGATGGTATTCCGGCAAAACACGCCTGCCAGACGGAATAACCCTTGCAAATTTCGACTACATCAAACTCGGACCATACGAGAAACGCTTTGGCGGACTGGACAAACCTACTACCAATCAGCGTTTTTATCACATTAAAGAAGGACGAATGATTGATAGAACAGGCATGTTTTTTGAGAATACTAAAAGGTAATTATTATGACAAACAAGCTGAAATATTTAGTAGCAGGAACAGGTGGCGTTGGCGGAAGCATCGCCGGATTCCTTGCGCTCGCGGGGAAAGATGTAACCTGCGTCGCCCGCGGTGCTCATTTACAATCTATACGCGAACATGGACTGCTGTTAAAATCCGACTTGAAAGGGACGCATAGCCTCACAATTTCGGCTTGTACTTCCGAAGAGTTTACGGAAAAAGCGGATGTGATATTTGTCTGTGTGAAAGGATATTCTATTAAATCTATTGCAGGACTGCTTCAGCAGGCTTCGCATCGAGAAACATTGATTATTCCGGTTTTGAATGTTTTTGGGACCGGGGATAGAATTATGGAAGTAATGAAATCAGGGGCTTTAGCCAACCGACAGCCAAGAGCAACAATTCTCGACGGCTGCGTCTACATAGTCTCCTATGTCTCTGCCCCGGGCGAAATCACCCAAATGGGAAAGATCTTCAGGCTGATATATGGCGCAAGAAAAGGAACATCCGTCCCCCTCGAAAAGATTCGGGCAGTACAGGCAGATTTAACCGAAAGCGGCATCAAAGCCGTGATTTCAGACGATATTCGACGGGATACATTCATCAAATGGTCGTTTATCTCCGCAATGGCGCTCACCGGCGCATATTTCGACATTCCAATGCGCGAAATACAGAAAGCCGGCGAGAAACGCGAAGTTTTTATCGGCCTGTCGACCGAAAGCGCCGAAGTCGGCCGAAAGTTAAACATCTCAATCCCAGACGGCATAGTCGATCATAACCTCAAAATAATCGACAATTTAGACCCTGACAGCACGGCTTCCCTGCAAAAAGACATTGCAAAAGGGCATGAATCCGAAATTGACGATCTGCTGTTCAACATGATTCGGATTGGGGAAAAAGCAGGGGTTGAAATGGTTACTTACCGGAGAGTGGCCGAGAAATTTTTCAGGTGATGATTTAAAAAGTATACTGCTATAAAAAATATGACAATCGAAAATGCCACCACCAATTTAGGAACCGAAAATATCGGCAAACTCCTGGCGCAATATGCCATTCCGGCAATCATTGCCATGACAGCCTCTTCTTTATATAATATAACCGACAGCATATTTATCGGTCACGGCGTCGGACCTTTAGCCCTGGGAGGGCTGGCAATCACTTTCCCTTTGATGAACCTGGCGGCGGCGTTTGGCACACTGATTGGCGTAGGCGCTTCCACCCTTTTGTCAATTCGGATTGGGCAGAAAGATTATGAAACGGCGAACATCATTTTGGGAAACGTTTTTGTGCTGAATTTAATTATGGGGATTTCCTTTTCCGTAGTTACGTTGCTTTTCCTGGAGCCTGTTTTGCTTTTTTTCGGCGCCCGGCATGAAATGCTTGGCTACGCCAAAGAATTTATGACAATTATTTTGTTAGGCAACGTAGTTACACACATGTATTTCGGCCTGAACGCCCTGATCCGCTCGTCCGGAAACCCGAAGCGGGCAATGATGGCGACCATTTATACGGTGCTGATTAATTTGGTGCTGAATCCTTTGTTTATTTTCGGTTTCAAATGGGGAATACGCGGTTCGGCATGCGCGACAATTATTTCCCAGATTATTGTTTTGGCTTGGCAAATTCATTTATTCAACGATAAAAACTATTTTATCCATCTGAAAAAAGGGATTTACAGGCTTCGGAAAAATATTGTCGTTGATTCTCTGTCCATCGGCATGGCGGCTTTTTTGATGAATGCGGCGTCCTGTTTAATAGTCATTCTTATCAATCAAAAGTTGCTCCGGTATGGCGGAGATTTGGCGGTCGGCGCTTATGGGATTGTGAACCGGATTGCTTTCCTTTTCGTGATGGTTGTTATCGGTTTGAATCAAGGAATGCAGCCGATAGTCGGTTATAATTACGGGGCTAAATTATATCCCAGAGTAACCGCCGTATTGAAAAAAACCATCCTGTTTGCCACAGTCATTATGGTTATCGGATTTACCATTGTAGAATTATTCCCTCACCAAGTAGCTTCCATTTTCACTACGGACGAACATTTAATAGAGATGGCCGTCCCCGGCTTGCGCTGGGTATTCGCCCTGTATCCTTTGGTCGGATTCCAAATGGCGAGTTCCGCCTTTTTCCAAAGCGTCGGCAAGCCGAATAAAGCCATTATCCTGTCGGTGGTGCGCCAAGTGTTTCTGCTCATTCCATTTCTGCTTATTTTTCCAAATTATTGGGAAGTAACAGGCGTTTGGGCAAGCATAACCGTTGCCGATTTTTTTTCGGTGATATTGACAGTTGTGTTGCTGGCGATTGAATTTAAAAAGAAAGAATAATTACAACCGCCTGCGCTAATACAGCGCCACCTCCCCCACCCCCTCATTGCCTCACCCGTCATTGCGAGCGAAGCGAAGCAATCCGGAAAGAAACAACCCCGTCATTAGACTTGTTGCGAAATAGTTCGTTGCAGTAAAAAGAGTTATCTTTGCAGCATGAAATATGAGTTAGTAAAAGGATTTAAAAACGAACGTTTTCGTCAAGTTACCGGCGTCAATATTACCGCTTTTAATAAGATGGAGGAAGCGCTTAGGGTCAACTATGCCGAAGTTCACAAAAAGCACGGTCGTCATCGTGAGTTATCCCTCGAGGATATGCTTCTCGTGATGTTGGAGTATTACAAGGAGTATCGCACATTTGATTGTATTGGAGCGAGTTACGGAATTACCAAATCTAATGTTTGCAGAACGATACAAAGGGTTGAAACCGTATTGATTCGTTGCGGGTTATTTAGGTTGTCCGGCAAAAAGGCGTTGATAGCTCCCGAAATCGA
>JAIRKG010000125.1 GCA_031260235.1 Dysgonamonadaceae bacterium
GGATTATGCGCATCTCTTTTTACACACAACAATAGAATGTACATTCCCCACCCCGCCGTTGCCCTCTCCCCGTCATTGCGAGGCGAAGCCAAAGCAATCCAGCCAACACTCCCCCATCCTGTCACCCGGAGTCGCGTAGCGGTACGGCAATCCGGAGTTTTTTTGTTTATGCTCTTCCTTAAATCGGATGCTTTACATCAGCAAATAACCAAATTATACTTATTTTGCATCATTTTGACATCGAAAAATACCAGCGTCGATACAAAAAGTATCGACGTCCTCACTAAAAGCGAGGAAATCCCCACTAAAAGAGTGGAATTATATACAAAAAGAGTATAATTATATACAAAAAGAGTATAATTATATGCTAAAAGAGTGGAAATCGAAGAAAAAAGCCTCGACGCCGGAGAAAAAAGCCCCGAAATCGGAGAAAATGAAAGTTTTTTCCGGATTGCTTCGCTTCACTCGCAATGACGATCTTTTTTTCTCTGGATGGCTTCGCTTCACTCGCAATGACGTGTGCGGCTTTGCGACCCCACCCCGTCACCCGGAGCCGCGATAGCGGTGCGGCAATCCAGAAATCACATTATTATAACCGCGAAGCGGCGAAACAATCAAGAGAAAAGCAACCTCTTTTCCACCCCTCTCCCAACCTTGCTTTCGTATTAGCCGCAAGCAGTGGGTCAGCACCACTCGGGGCGACTATTCACCCATGCATTAGAATGGAGATACTACTGTCAGTTTCCTGTCTAATGTAATTGAACGCGGGGCTGTGGAAGCGTTCGGGGCGTTGCGGTTTTTTCTTCTGGATTGCTTCGGCTTCGCCTCGCAATGATGCTCTTTTTTCCGGATTGCCGCGCCGCTATCGCGGCTCGCAATGACGAGGGCGTGGAGCAATGATAGGGATTGATATTATTTTATTTATCTTTGCAGCAATTATTTTAAAAACAATTCGTTATTGTGGTGCATAAAGACATGTTTCCGAAAAGTATCAAAAACAAATTAAAACTGAAATGACATGGAAAATATTAACGACCATTTGACAGACAGATTAATCCGAATCGCTCTCGCCGAAGATATCGGCAATGGCGACCATACCTCCCGGAGTACTATTCCTATGCAGGCGCAGGGGAAAATGCAACTGCTTATTAAAGACGACGGTATTCTTGCAGGCATCAGGATAGCCGAAAAAATCTTCCACACAATCAGCCCCCGCCTGAAAATGACTGTCTTCATACCCGACGGCGCAACCGTCAAATACGGCGACACGGCTTTCACGGTCGAAGGCAGGGTGCAATCCATGCTGCAAGCCGAACGCCTCGTACTGAATGTCATGCAACGAATGAGCGGCATCGCTACAATCACCCGCAAATATGTAGATAAACTGGAAGGAACAAAGGTCCGCGTCCTTGACACGCGCAAAACAATGCCCGGAATGAGGGTACTCGAAAAGGAAGCCGTTCGTATCGGCGGGGGAAGCAATCACCGCATCGGACTTTTCGACATGATTCTCTTAAAAGATAACCATATAGACTTTTCCGGAGGAATTAAATGGGCAATCTTCCGCGCAAACCAATACCTGCATCTCAACGGTAAAAAGATGGAGGTTGAAATTGAAGTGCGAAATTTAGACGAATTAAATCAAGTCCTCGCCGTTGAGAAGGTCGATCGTATTCTGCTGGACAACTTCTCGGTTGAAGATACGCGCAGGGCTGTTGAACTTGTTGCGGGGAAATATGAACTGGAATCTTCCGGCGGGATTACTTATGAAACGATTCGGGAGTATGCGCTTACCGGGGTTGATTATATTTCGATTGGTGCGCTTACACATTCGGTCAGGAGTTTGGATATGAGTTTGAAGTTTGTTGCAACAAATATTTTACCATTATAAATCAATGAATACTTTCGGAAATATATTTCGCCTGACTTCTTTCGGGGAATCGCACGGAGAAGCCGTTGGCGGCGTGATTGACGGTTGTCCCGCCGGTCTGTCCGTCGATATGGACTTCATCCGCAAGGAACTGAATCGAAGGCGTCCGGGACAATCCGATCTCACAACTTCCCGCCAGGAAGCCGACGAAGTGGAGTTCCTTTCCGGCATCTACGAAGGACAAACCACAGGAACGCCAATCGGTTTTATTGTCCGTAACACCAATTCTCATTCCCAGGATTACGATAATCTGAAAGACGTTTACCGTCCTTCCCATGCCGATTACACGTATCAGCAAAAATATGGTATTCGCGATCACAGAGGCGGGGGACGTTCCTCTGCCCGCGAAACGATTGCACGGGTTGTTGCCGGCGCTTTTGCCAAATTAGCCTTAAAAAAATACGGCATTGAAATCACCGCTTATACTTCCCAAATAGGTTCCATTCGTTTGGATAAATCATATAAGGAATTGGATTTTTGGAAAATAGAATCCAATCCCGTCCGCTGTCCCGATACGGAAAAAGCGGAAGAGATGATTGAATTGATTAAAACAGTTAAGAAGGAAGGTGATACTGTCGGAGGCGTTATTACTTGCGTCTGCCGCGACATTCCGACCGGATTGGGCGAACCTGTTTTCGGCAAATTGCACGCCGCATTGGGAAACGCCATGCTGAGTATCAATTCCGTCAAAGGATTTGAATATGGAATGGGATTTGAAGGCGTTCAATACAGAGGATCCGAAATGAATGACGCTTTTTACTGCAAACCGAATGGAAATGTAGGCGTTAAAACCAATCATTCCGGCGGGATACAAGGCGGCATTTCCAACGGGGAAGATATCTATTTCCGCGTGGCATTCAAACCGGTGGCTACCTTATTTAAAGAACAGGAAACGGTGGATAAAAACGGTAATGAGGTTCTGTTAAACGTTGGAGGGCGGCACGATCCTTGCGTATTGCCCCGCGCTGTTCCTGTGGTGGAAGCCATGGCAGCGGCGGTGATTTTGGATTATTGTTTTCTGTGTAATTTATAATACGGAGTTGCGTGGGTTAATTTCACAGCATTTTGTTTATATAATAAAAGTCATTACCTTTGCGACGAACTTAAAACGAAGTTCACAATTCATTAATTAATTAAATTATAAAAAATCCAAAAATTTATGGACAAAAAAAGAGTTTACCAATTCGGCAACGGAACAGCCGAAGGCAGAGCAGACATGAAAAACCTCTTGGGAGGGAAAGGTGCTAACTTAGCAGAAATGAATTTAATCGGCGTGCCGGTACCGCCGGGATTTACAATCACGACCGAAGTTTGTTCGGAATACAACAAGTTAGGCCGTGAAGCCGTTGTCCGGCTCATTAAACCGGAAGTGGAAGCCGCCGTTAAAAAAGTGGAAGAAGCCACCGGCACGGGTTTCGGCGACAAGAAAAACCCCTGTTTGGTTTCCGTTCGTTCGGGTGCCCGTGTATCCATGCCGGGTATGATGGACACCGTTTTGAATCTTGGTATGAACGACGACGCGGTGGAAGGCATCGCCGGAAAGTCGGGCAATCCCCGTTTTGCATGGGATTCCTACCGCCGTTTCGTACAAATGTATGGAGATGTGGTTTTAGGTATGAAGCCAACTTCCAAAACGGAAATTGATCCTTTTGAAAAGATCATGGAAGAAGTGAAAAAAGTCCGCGGCATACATTTGGACACGGAATTGACGGTCGATGATCTGAAAACGCTGGTTGTAAAATTCAAAGCAGCTGTTAAAGCCCAAACAGGGAACGATTTCCCCGATTCTCCATGGGAACAGCTTTGGGGTGCCATCTGTGCCGTATTCGATTCGTGGATGAACGAACGAGCCATTCTTTACCGTCAAATGTACCGCATCCCGGAAGAATGGGGAACTGCCGTCAACGTACAGGCAATGGTATTCGGGAACATGGGGCAAACCTCTGCCACCGGTGTTGCTTTCACCCGCGACGCCGCCACCGGTGAAGATATTTTCACCGGCGAATACCTCATCAATGCGCAGGGCGAAGATGTGGTTGCCGGCATCCGCACTCCGCAGCAAATCACTTTGGAAGGCTCGCGCCGTTGGGCTGTCCAGCAAGGCATTTCCGAAGCAGAACGTGCCGCCAAATATCCTTCTTTAGAAGAATCAATGCCCGAATGTGCAAAACATCTGATTGAAACCCAGCAAAAACTTGAGGATTACTTTAAGGATATGCAAGACATTGAATTTACGATTCAAGACGGCAAGTTGTGGCTGCTGCAAACCCGTAGCGGTAAACGCACCGCCGCTGCTATGGTTCGCATTGCAATGGAAATGTTGAAACAAGGCTATATCGACGAAAAGACTGCTTTGTTGCGTCAGGAACCAGAAAAATTAGACGAGTTACTGCACCCTGTATTCAAAAAATCGGCTTTGGCTGCCGCTAAACCGATCACCAAAGGCTTGCCCGCATCTCCGGGCGCCGCTACCGGAAAAATCGTTTTCCATGCCGACGAGGCGGAAGAATGGGTAAAACGAGGCGAAAAAGTAGTGCTTTGCCGCATTGAAACTTCTCCGGAAGATTTACGAGGTATGGCTGTGGCGGAAGGTATTATGACCGCCCGCGGCGGGATGACGTCTCACGCCGCCGTCGTTGCGCGCGGTATGGGGAAATGTTGCGTTTCCGCCGCCAACAACGTGCTTATTGACTATAAGAAAAAAACGATGGCTATTGGGGATAGCGTTTTAAAGGAAGGCGAATGGATTTCGCTCAACGGTTCGACCGGTTTGATTTACGCAGGGAAAATCGAAACCCAGGAACCCGAATTGAGCGGCGATTTTGGTGAATTAATGACTATGTCAGACAAATATGCCCGTTTGAAAGTACGTACCAATGCTGATACGCCGCATGACGCCGCTGTTGCTCGCAGTTTCGGAGCTAAAGGAATTGGACTTTGCCGTACCGAACACATGTTTTTTGAAGGCGACAAAATCATTGCAATGCGTGAAATGATTCTCGCGAAAGACGAAGCCGGACGCCGCAACGCATTAGCCAAATTATTGCCTCTGCAACGCATTGACTTTACCGGGATTTTTGAAGCAATGGAAGGATTGCCCGTTACCGTTCGCCTCTTAGACCCGCCTTTGCACGAGTTTGTTCCCCACGATGAAAAGGGACAGGCAGAAATGGCGAAAGTCATGGGTGTTCCCTACGAAGAAATTCATACTCGCGTGGAAAGCCTCCTGGAACAAAACCCAATGTTGGGATTACGCGGGGCGCGTTTGGGTAATTTATATCCCGAAATAACCGAAATGCAAACCCGCGCTATTCTGGAAGCTGCGCTTGATTTGAAAACCAAAGGCAAAAAGATCATTCCTGAAATCATGGTTCCGCTCACGGGTATTTTATATGAATTTCTGGCGCAACGCCGTATTATAGACGAAACCGCCAAACAGGTATTCAGCGAACGCGGTGATAAGATTGCATATACGGTCGGCACGATGATTGAAATTCCCCGCGCTGCCCTGACTGCTCATAGGATTGCGACTTCAGCTGAATTTTTCTCTTTCGGAACCAACGACTTAACCCAGATGACTTTCGGTTACAGCCGCGACGATGTCGCCAAATTCTTACCGATGTATCTTGAAAAAGGTATCCTGAAAGAAGACCCGTTTGCCGTATTAGACCAAAAAGGCGTCGGGCAGTTGGTGGAATTGGCTACGAATCGCGGACGGAAAATCAAACCCGATTTGAAATGCGGTATTTGCGGCGAACACGGCGGTGAACCGAGTTCCGTAAAATTTTGCCACAAGGTAGGGTTGGATTATGTGAGTTGCTCGCCTTTCCGCGTGCCTATTGCACGATTGGCTGCGGCGCAAGCCGGAGTTGAAAACTAAACTCTCCACCAGGAGTGGGACATCTACTCTTTCTAAGGTGAAACGTCTCTTCTTTAATTTGCATTACAATTAAGAAAGCAAACCGGACGTTATATTATTAAGCGGGTAAAATCGTTACACCAAAAAACCGTGGCGACAAACCCGCTTAATTTTAATTAGTATAAAATTTCATTTATTTAAATTTAACAAAAAAACCATTGCGTTTTAGCGTATAATAAAATTATGAGCAAAAACAAATACTTACAAAACACGGTTAAATATTTGACCGAAAATCACAAAGTGGTATTTCCGTTTATTCCGATACACGAGCGGCGTTTGCCCTCTTCGATGAGGTTGATTGGAATCATAGAATCCATTCGCGCCATTATTTTCCCCGGATATTTCGGCAGTCCCCTGGCAAAGGAAGATTCGTTGGTATTTCACGTTGGAATAGGCGTAGAGAAGATTTTCAACGACTTGTCCCACCAGATTTTCGACGTGCTGTTTCTACAATCGGACAAAACGGATAGCGCCCAAATCAGGACGGAAGCCCGCAACTTGACTCGCGACTTCCTGAGCCGCCTGCAACGCATCAAACAACTCATGTCTTCCGATATAAAAGCCATATTCGATTCCGACCCTGCGGCAAAAAATTTGAGTGAAGTTATCTTTTGCTATCCTGCCGTCAAGGCAATTTTCAATTACCGCATTGCCCACGAACTATATTTGATGAATATTCCGTTAATACCCCGTATTATAACCGAATTGGCGCACGTCGAAACAGGAATAGATATTCATCCCGGTGCCGAAATCGGCGAATATTTCAGCATTGACCACGGCACGGGTGTCGTAATTGGGGAAACAACGATAATCGGCAATCATGTAACGCTTTACCAGGGAGTTACTCTTGGCGCTAAAAACTTCACGTTAGACGAACTTGGTCATCCGAAAAACACACTGAGGCATCCGATTCTGGAAGACAATGTGATTGTCTATTCCAATGCATCTATTTTGGGGAGAATAACCATCGGTCATGGAACAATCGTTGGTGGCAATGTCTGGCTGGATCGCAGTGTTCCGCCCTATTCGCGGATATTGCAGACCAAGGCGGTGAAACAAGATTTGACGGATGGGGCCGGGATTTGAGTGCACTTCAAATTGTTACATCCATTAAAGATATTATTATACCTTTGTTGTCCGATTTAAACATTTAATTTCAAATAATTTAAAATTTATGAGTAATCCAAATATTGTTTCGACCGATGTTCTAATAATCGGAGCAGGTGCCTCAGGCTTGGCAACCGCCATTCATTTGGCAAGTCTCATTGAAAAGCGTGGTGTGCAACGCCGGATTTTGCTTGTGGAAAAAGGGAGCGCCGTCGGCAGCCACATTTTATCGGGCGCAGTAATTCGAACTGATATACTGAAAGAATTACTGCCCGACGTCGATTTCAATGAAATTCCTCTTAATGCTAAAGTTACCCGGGATTCTATTTTATTGTTAAGCAAGTCGGGTTCGATTAAATCGCCGATTCATCCGCCCTACATGGGAAATCAGGGTAATTACACGGTTTGTTTGGGTCAGTTGTGTAGATTTTTGGCTGCAAAAGCCGAAGAAAAAGGCGTGGAAATCTACCCCGGTTTCGCGGTGAGTGAAGTGTTGTATGATGAGCGGGGCAAAATTCGCGGCGCAAAAACCATCAACACAGGCGTTGATCATCACGGTAAGCCGTTGGATAATTTTCAGGCAGGAACTGAGATTGAAGCCAAACTCACCATCTTTGCCGAAGGTACGCGCGGAAGCCTTGTGAAAACAGTTATAGACAAGTTTGACCTTCAAAAGGGCAGAAATCCGCAGATTTATTCTCTGGGATGTAAAGAAGTATGGAGTGTTCCCGAAGGAAACATCGCTCCGGGCGAAGTTTACCACACAATGGGTTATCCGCTTAACTTGCACGAATTTGGCGGCGGATTTATTTACGGGTTGAACGACAATAAAGTAGCCGTCGGTTTGGTAGTCGGTTTGGATACTGCCGACCCGACTTTCGACGTTCACGCGGCATTCCAGATTTGGAAAACGCATCCGGTTACATCTAAAATACTTAAAGGAGGAAAGATGCTGGAATACGGAGCGAAAACACTGCCCGAAGGTGGTTATTATTCCCTGCCGAAACCATACGTCGATCATGCACTTATCGTGGGCGACAGTTGCGGGTTCTTGGTTATGCCGTCGTTGAAAGGCGTGCATTTAGCCATCCGGTCTGGCATGTTGGCGGCTGAAACGGCACTTTCGGCATTCTTAAAAAACGATTTCTCGGAAATGGTATTAAAGGAATATGAAACAGCGATCAATAATTCCAACATATACAGAGAAATGTATCCCGTCCGTAATTTTCGGCAGGCTTTTGCCAAAGGAATGATTCCGGGCGCTTTCATGTTCGGAACGCAGTTGATAACGGGCGGCGCCGGCTTTTCCGGTAAAGTCGGCGTACATGCCGATGCGGATGCGACGCAGAAACTGGAAGATTATTCGGGAAAGCCGTTCAGGAAACGTTTTGCCGGAAAGTTGGATTTTGATAAAACGCTTACTTTCGATAAAGCAACCGATATATTCTATTCCGGCGTTCATCACGACGAAGAACAGACGGTTCATTTGCGCGTAAACAATCCTGCCGCCTATCACCTGAATATTGAGCAATATGATGCTCCCTGTCAATATTTTTGTCCCGCCGAAGTGTATGAAATACATACCGACCGCAATGGACACAAGGAGTTGCGGATTCATAGCGAAAACTGCGTGCATTGCAAAACATGCGATATTAAAGAACCGGGCGACGGCATAACCTGGATGACGCCTAATGGCGGGAACGGACCCGAATATCAATTCAATTAAGAATTTAAGAGAGGCGTCTCAAATTCTCTTAACTCGTAATTCGTAATTAAAAAAGTTATGGTAATAATAAGTTTAATAAAACAAGTGCCTCTCCCCAACGAAATGCGGATGGGCGACGACGGTTTGATGGACCGCACCAAAGCAAAATCAATTATCAACATCGACTGCCAGTTTGGTCTGGAAGCGGGACTTCAACTCAAAAAATATTATCCCGATGCGCGAATGATTGTCTGTTCGATGGGTCCAGGCTCGTTTGAAGCCGCTTTGAAAACAGCCGTTTCGATGGGTTATGACGAAGCATATTTGTTGTCTGACCGTAAATTGGGAGGTTCGGATACGTTTGCAACCGGGCTGGCTATTTCAACGATGTTGAAATATTTAGGGTTTACCAAAAACGCCAAAGAGCCGTTTGTGATTTTCGCAGGCCGCCAGACCAGCGATGGCGATACGGCGCACGTTCCTTCGCAGGTTGCCGAAAATCTGGGTATTCCGCAAGCGACTTTCTGCCAGTCGGCAAAACCTGACGGTAAGGGTAATATCATTGCCAAACGCATTATTGAAGGGGGTTACCAGATGATGGAACTGCCCATGCCCTGCCTGATTTCTCTCACGCCGACCGGTATTCCGCCACGCAAACCATCGCTCGTAGGGGCGATAAAGGCGCGTCATTCGGATATAAAAGTGTTTGGTGTGGATGATATTCATTTGGGTACGGAAAAGATAGGCATTAACGGATCGCCAACGATTGTGGCAGCTGTTGCCAATATCGAAAGCGAACGCCCGCCGATTGTGCTGAGCGAAGGGACAAGCGAATCTGCTCTGGTAAACAGTTTGATTGTCAATATGAAAAAAGGCGGCAATGTCCTGCAACATAAAGAAGCAAAGGAAAAAGCCGAAAAGGAAACGCCTGATTTTCCGATTATCGACACACGTGGCGACTATAAACATATCCTGACATGGGCGGAAATTGCCAACGGACAGATTGCCCGTCCTTCGCTGGAACTGTTTACGCCGGCGCGTCATTTGGCGGATCAGTTGGGAGGAGATACTAAAATTAAGACGGTATTGATAGGGAAAGACGTTGCACCGCAGGCACAAACGCTTTTTGAACATGGCGCGGACGAGGTGATTCTGGTCGAAGACGACAAATTGGAAGAATACCTTGTTTTACCGTTCGCAAGCATTATTACACAGGTGATTCAAAAACAAAAACCTGAGATTGTGTTGTTTGCCGCCACTACTTCGGGACGCGAACTTGCTCCACGCATTGCCGTAAAAACAGGGAGCGGCGTTACAGCAGACTGCACAGGACTTGAAATCGGCGAATATGTCAACCGCAAAGAAAAAACAATCATCCGCCCGATATTACATTCGCGCCGCCCAACGTATGGCGAAAGCAAACTGGCAACCATTCTCGGATTCGTATATCCGCAAATATCAACGGCGCGGGCAGGCACATTTGAAGTTCCCGAAAGAGTGGAAGGACGCGTCGGCGTTGTATCGAAATTCAAACCCCAACCGGCAGAAGACGACTTCCGCGCACGGATTCTTGAAACAGTTCGCGGCGCAGGCGGCTTGCAAAATCTTTTCGATGCGGAAATCATCGTTTCGGGCGGACGCGGCGCTACTTCCGACGGACTCAAACTGGTCAAAGAACTTGCGGAAGCGCTGAAAGAGCAGGGACTGAAAGCCGAATGGGCTGCCAGCCGCGTTGTGGTTGACGAAGGTTTTGCGGAATATGCCCGTCAAATCGGACAGACGGGAAAGACGGTGCGTCCCAAAGCGTATATAGCGATTGGCATTTCCGGCGCAATACAGCATCTGGCGGGGATGAAAGAAGCCGGTACGGTTGTGGCAATCGACCATAATCCCAAGGCGGCGATTTTCCGAAATGCCGATTTCGGTATCGTCGGCGAATATGAAGACGTGCTGCCCGAATTGATTGAACAGGTGAAGCAAGGGTTTACTTTCGGGATTGAGGTTAGTAAACGAGGGGACGAGTAAATGAGGAGGCGTACTCCTACACATTATACTACACAACCATAAAGCAGTCAATCCCATCTTAACTCTTAATTGAAGTGACAGGTATTTTAGTTGGTTTTATAACCTTTTTGATTATAGGTTTGTTTCACCCCCTGGTAATAAAGGGTGAATATTATTTTGGCGTCAAATGTTGGTGGGTATTTGCGCTAATGGGTATTGTCGGTATCGCCGCGGCGGTATATTTTCAGGATAATATCGTTGTTTCGGTATCATGCGGTGTTTTTGCATTCTCGGCTTTTTGGGGCATCGGCGAGCTTTTCAAGCAGCGGAAACGGGTTGAGAAGGGATGGTTTCCTAAAAGAAAGGTAACTGATAAACGGTGAACAGTCCCTGCAAAGGCAGTGATTATTCTTGCTCAATACAAAATCTTTTTCGTACCTTTGCGCCTCAATCATTTATATTTATAACATTTATGCAAACAAAGTATTTTTCCGGCGACCGCCGCCGCAGTTTCGCAAATATGGCAGTTGCCGCCCTGTGCTTATCGACTGTATTTGCCTGTAAAGAAAAACCTGCGGATGTTGTTGCAATGCCGGTGTTTGATGTGTGGAGTACTGCGGTCGCGAAAGATAAACCTGTGATTCAGGTTGCAAAATTCCATACCGACGCCGACAGGAAAGCAAACAAAGCCGTAATTCGGCAAGTCCCCAAGGTTGTGGAAGAACTCGTTTTAGGCGAAATTGTCAAGCGATACAGGGGGAAGATCGTAGTAGTCGATTTTTGGGCAACGTGGTGCGGTCCTTGCCTGCAAGCCTTCAAGGAGATGGCGCCGCTGAAAGAAAGTTGGAAAGACAAAAACATTGTGTTTGTGTATCTTACCGGCGAAACATCGCCCCTGGCAACATGGAATAAAATGATTCCCGATATTCACGGCGAACACTACCGCGTGAACAACAATCAATGGCGTTACTTCGGCTCGTCACTGAAAATAGAAGCTATCCCTACTTATATCTTATATGACCGGAACGGCAAACAAGTGCAGCGATACACCGGCTATCCGGGCACTGAAACGCTGAAGCAAGTAATTGAAGCGCTTTGAATTTCCAACTGCAACACATTGACAAATCTACCCGCGCCCGTGCCGGACTGATTTCTACCGCGCATGGAACGGTTGAAACGCCTGTTTTCATGCCTGTCGGCACGCAGGGTGCGATCAAAGCCGTACACTTCCACGAATTGAAAGATGACGTTGATGCCGCAATCATCCTGAGCAATACGTATCACCTCTACCTGCGTCCCGGCGTTGAAATAATCGAACAGGCCGGCGGGCTGCACCGCTTCAGCGGCTGGAACAGGCCAATACTGACCGATAGCGGTGGCTTCCAGGTCTTTTCACTGACTGCAAACCGCAAGCTTCGCGAAGAAGGCGCCGAGTTCCGCTCGCATATCGACGGCTCGCTGCATCTGTTTACGCCGGAAAAAGTGATTGATATTCAACGAAGCATCGGAGCAGACATTATCATGGCATTTGACGAATGTACGCCCGGCAACGCCGACTATGAATATGCCCGGCGGTCGCTTGCCCTCACCGAGCGCTGGCTTGACCGCTGCATCCGCCGCTTCGGCGAAACGGAAGCAAAATATGGTTATGAACAATCCCTTTTCCCCATCGTGCAAGGTTGCGTCTATCGCGACTTGCGGCAAAGGGCGGCAGAGAATGCGGCAGCTAAAAATGCGGACGGAAACGCTATCGGCGGATTGGCTGTCGGCGAACCGGCCGAAACAATGTATGAAATGATTGAAACTGTCAATGCTATCCTTCCCGAAGATAAACCCCGCTACCTGATGGGTGTCGGAACGCCGGCAAATCTTCTGGAAGCCATAGAACGCGGCGTGGATATGTTCGACTGTATTATGCCAACCCGCAATGGACGGAACGGACAACTGTTTACGAAAGGGGGCGTTATAAACATACGCAATAAACAGTGGGAAAACGATTTCAGCCCGATAGAAGAAAACGGCGCGTCCGCCGTCGACAGCCTCTATTCAAAAGCATACCTCCGTCATTTATTTGCCGCAGGCGAAATATTGGGGCTGCAAATTGCTTCCGTTCATAATCTGGCATTTTACCGGTGGCTGATGAAGGAAGCGCGTAAACATATTGTCGAAGGAAACTTTGCCGCCTGGAAAGCATCCTTGGGATTCATTGGGAATTAAAAATTAAAAATGACGAGAATGAAGAAGAAGCTATTTACAATCATTGATTGCTACATCATCGGGAAATTTATCGGCGCATATATATTTACTATTGCCCTGATTATTGCCATTACCGTCATGATCGACTTCGATGCCAAGATAGACAGCTTCATTAAAACATCGCCGCCGGTACACGCCATTGTTTTCGATTATTACCTGTGTTTCATACCCTATTTTATAAATCTATTTAGCCCCCTTTTCGTATTTATCGCCGTTATTTTCTTTACCTCGAAACTTGCCGACAATTCCGAGATCATCGCTATGATGGCAAGCGGACTGAATATTGCCCGCCTTGTTCGTCCCTATTTGCTGTCGGCAGCCATGATTTCCCTCTGCACTTTTTTGCTGAACAGCTACGTCATTCCCCCTGCCAACGTGAAACGCATTCACTTTGAAAACACATATATAAAGAACAAGAAAGTAGATTACGCCACGAACATACAACTGGAAGTAACGACAGGAATTGTCGCTCATTTCGGCAGTTTCGACAATGCAACACACAAAGGAAGGGATTTTTCGTTAGACCGGTTCGACGGCAAAAAACTCGTTTCCCGACTGACGGCAAAAAACATCGTTTGGAACTGGGCAGACCATTGGACGATAAAAGATTATATGATTCGGGAATTTATCGGAATGAGAGAACACATCAGCCGCGGCGAACAGATTGATACCACCCTGGCCATTGTCCCGTCGGACTTCATTATTTCGGTCAATGATTCCGAACAGCTGACCACCCCCCGCCTGAAAGCCTACATCGACCGGCAAAAGAAACGCGGCATAGGGAACATCCAACTCTTCGAAATAGAATACCATAAACGCTTCGCCATGACTTTTGCCGCCTTTATCCTCACCATTATCGGCATATCCCTGAGTTCCCGGAAAATAAAAGGCGGTATGGGATTGAACATCGGATTCGGTTTGCTGTTAAGCTTCTCTTATATCCTGTTTATGCAAATATCTTCCTCTCTTGCTATCGCGGGAATAGTAACCCCATTCGTTGCCGTTTGGATACCTAACTTTTTATATACCGGAATTGCGGTTTATCTCTACGGTAAGGCGCCGCGCTAAAGGCTTATATCCACAACCGGATTCCCGTCATTGCCACGCACACGTCATTGCGAGCCGCGATAGCGGCGTGGCAATCCAGAAAAACCCTCACCTCGTCATTGCGAGCCGCGATAGCGGCGCGGCAATCCAGAAAACCCCACTGCGTCATTGTAATTCCTGGATTGCTTCGCTTCGCTCGCAATGACGGGGTGGGGTCACAAAGCCGCACCCGTCACCCGGAGGCGAAGCGGCGAAGCAATTCGGCAAACAGAACCGCACCCCCGTCATTGCGCCGCACTCGTCATTGCGAGCCGCGATAGTGGCGCGGCAATCCAGAAAACCCCTCACCTCGTCATTGCGAGGGCAACGCCCGAAGCAATCCAGCCAACGCACCCATCATTGCGAGCCGCGATAGTGGCGCGGCAATCCGGAAAAACAACCCCACTGCATCATTGCAATTCATGGATTGCTTCGCTTCGCTCGCAATGACGGGGTGGGGTCACAAAGCCGCACACGTCACCCGGAGGCGAAAGCCCGAAGCAATCCGGAGAAAAACTAATTAATTTCAAAAAGATTATTACCTTCACGCTATGAAAGCAATATATTTTCAATTCAATGATATGATT
>JAIRKG010000132.1 GCA_031260235.1 Dysgonamonadaceae bacterium
GAGTAGGGTTTTATAGATTATTTCAACGTCGAGCGCAAAAGAAAGTTGATCGATATATTTGACATCCCATTCAAATTTTTGCTGCCACGAAATGGTATTCCTGCCGTTAACCTGCGCCAAACCGGTGATGCCGGGACGGACTTCGTGACGGCGCATTTGAGTTTCATTATATAAAGGAAGGTATTCGACCAGCAGCGGACGCGGGCCTACGAATGACATGTCGCCTTTCAGCACGTTCCACAGTTGGGGAATCTCGTCTATGGAAGCGTTTCGGATGAAGCGTCCGACGTTGGTCAGTCGTTCCATATCGGGCAACAGGTTTCCCTGTTTGTCTTTTTTATCATTCATTGTTTTGAATTTGACAATTCGGAATATCTTGCCGTTTTTGCCCGGTCTGTCCTGAAAGAAAAAGACTTTGCCACGATTGGCAATGCACAGGAGCAGGGAAACAATCCCGATGAGCGGCAACAGGAGAAGCAAGCTGCATAAGGCTGCAAAGAAGTCGATTGGGCGTTTGAGGAAACGGTGGTACATTAATAGAGAAAATATCGCAAATGAAGAGGTTGTTTCATTTTCACCGCATTATTTTGATAATATTAAAAAACTTCGTCCGAACTTTTTGAAACAAACTTAATTTCTTTCTTGTCAACAAACTTAATTCCCCTTTTTCTATTGCAAAATAAGGTTGTTGAAGCGCGCCAAATCCCCGAAAAAAATCCTCTATGCCTTGAATCATTGAACCTTCAAAATCAAACGAACGGACTTGTCCCGACAAATCATTAATTGCCGTCCATATTGACAAAGCCAAGCCGCCTGACGTCTGCCAGTTATTAATGTATCCTCCGGCAATATAATAGGCGCAATTCTCCTGCCAAACGATAAAGACAGCGGCGAACAAGCGGTCATTTTCGTCATAAGTGCCCCAAATATCGCCTTGCTTCCGGCTTCGGGAAACAGCAATCAATCTTTTTAGCAATTCCGGTTGATAGGGTTTCATGCCTTGCCTTTGGTAAGTTTGGATACTAACTTTAAGGAATATATCTACCGGAACATTTCGCCGGACAGTTAATTGATAGTGGTTTTTTGCCCTTTGGATATTCCGGCGGATATTTCTGTTCATCTCTTCCAATAATTCGTCCGGATTTCCAATGTCCGGGAAAACATAAGTATAGCGTGTTGTCTGGGAAAAGCCGTTCCAGTAAAACGGTAACCAGTCCGTAAACGAGTAGTGAAATTGTTGGTAGAAATAATCATGCGCAGGCAGCCGCTCGATAAAGTTTTTGCATATTGTCTGTTTCCTGTATAACTCTTTATGATAATGCACGCAGCAAAAAGCCGGATTAAACCATACGCCCATTGTTTGCGTATAAGGCGGCATGGAAATAACACCCTTACCATGAATATAATACGGCATTGCCGCTTCTATTTGTTTTCTTCTCGTGGAAAGGAGGACATCCCAGTTTGCTTCTCCGCATACGCAGTCCAACCACCAGTCCCGCGAATAAACAGGAATAGAAACCTCCTCGCGGCATAACTCCCTGTATCTTTCTTTGTCGGTCATTTGAAACAGTTTTTTTGCAAAAGTACGAAAATTTCCAAACAACAACCCGGTCGTCCCGATTTTGGGAAATAAAAACTCTTTAGTACTTTTGCATCACTATTTTGAACTAATTTATGTTTACCTGCAAAGCGTTTTTTACATGTGTCCTATGTCTGTTGATGTGCAGTAATATTTTTCCTCAAAGCAAGTTAGACAGTACACAGATGTTGAATGAAGTGATCATTACCGCCAACCGTTACAAAGAAATTATTCCTGCTCAAACGCTGAAAAGTGAAGAAATGGAGCGGCTAAACAGTTTCTCTGTTGCCGACGCAATCCGTTTCTTTTCCGGCTTGCAAATTAAGGATTATGGCGGCGTGGGCGGGCTGAAAACCGTTGATATACGCAGTATGGGAACTAATCACATGGGCGTTTTCTACAACGGTATTCAGTTGGGGAATGCGCAGAACGGACAGATTGATTTGGGCAAGTTCTCGCTGGATAATATTGAGGAAATCTCTTTATATAACGGACAGAAAAGTGAAATTTTCCAGTCTGCCAAAGAGTTCGGTTCGGCGGGAAGCATTTACCTGACTACAAAAAAACCGAAATTTGAAAAAGATAAAACGACCAACTTCAAAGCAGGCCTCCGCACAGGCTCTTTCGACCTGCTGAATCCTTCCCTGCTCTACGAATACAAAATAAGCGAAGCGATTAACACTACTTTTTCTACCGAATGGATCAACGCCAGCGGCAAGTACAGGTTTCGCTACCGACGCGTTACTCCGCTTGGCGAGTTGGCTTACGATACGACTGCCGTGCGCCATAACGGTGACGTCAATGCCGTCCGTACGGAGGGCAGCCTCAACGGTTATTTGCAGGGCGGGATGTGGAAAATACATGTTTACCACTATGATTCGGAGCGGGGCGTGCCGGGCGCGATTGTCAACAACGTTTGGCGCAACGGCGAGCGGTTGTGGGATAAAAACTCGTTTATACAGGGTGCCTTCCGGCAGGACATTACGCGGAAGTATAGCGTTAAAATGAACCTGAAATATGCGTTCGACGTTACGCATTATATCAATAACGACGATAAATTGGTTCACGTCGATAACATCTATAAACAAAAAGAGTTTTATTTTTCATTGGCAAACAAGTATGCTTTACGCCCGAATTGGGATGTTTCGGCGGCGTATGACGTGCAATGGAACGGGCTGTCGGAATATATGAACGTTTCCCGCAATACGCACTGGCTGTCGCTGGCAACGGCTTTTACGCTTGCCGACCGATTGAAAATACAAGCGAGCCTGTTGGGAACGTATGTGAATGAGGAACTTCGCCGGCGCGATTCCGTTCCGCCGACAAAAAATTTGACGCCTGCCGTATTCTTCTCCTATCAGCCGGTGAAAAAGTATGGGCTGGTGTTCCGCGCCTTTTATAAGAAATCGTTCAGGATGCCTACGTTCAACGATTTATATTATACCGATATGGGCAATGCTTATCTTCGTCCCGAATATGCATCTCAATACAATGCGGGCGTTTTATATGATTTCAAGCATTTTCATATCGGCGTGGACGTATATTACAATTCCATAAAAGATAAAATTATTGCCTATCCGAAAGGGCAGCAATTCCGGTGGACGATGTTGAATCTCGGCAAGGTGGATATTCGCGGAATGGATATAACTGCGATGGCAACAGTCGGATTTGCGGGCGAATGGTTATTGACCGGCAAACTGCAATATACTCGGCAGGAAGCGATTGATATTACCAATCCGAAGGATACTTATTACCGCGACCGGATACCGTATATTCCGCAGCACAGCGGCTCGACGATTGTCATGCTGACATGGAAAGAATGGTCGGCGAATTACAGTTTTATTTATGTTGGGGAACGCTATAACCAGCAGGAAAATAT
>JAIRKG010000012.1 GCA_031260235.1 Dysgonamonadaceae bacterium
GAAAAAAACCTCGAAGTCGGAGGAAATGAAAGTTTTTTCCGGATTGCTTCGCCGCTATGCGGCTCGCAATGACGGGTGTTTTCTCTGGATTACCGCGCCGCTACGCGGTTCGCAATGACGGGTGCGGGGCAATGACGGTGGCATTGCGGGGTGGAGGTAAGAATTTTTCGTTACATAACCTTAAACCTGCAAACAGGAAATAAAAAAGCGTTACCTTTGCTACGTTAAAATTGAAAAATGCTCGTTATGAAAATTTTTTGCCGAAAATATCTTCTGTTTTTAATTGTATCGGGTTTATATTCATGTAACGCAACCAAATTTGTTCCCGACGGAGCGTATCTTTTGGATAAAATCAAAATAGAATCGGACGTTCCCGGTTACAAAGCCTTTGAATTGAATCCACACGTGCGTCAATTGCCCAATTATAAAATGTTTGCCTTAAATAAAACGAAGTTTCAACTGTATAATTTGGCGGGGAAAGACAGTTCGCTGTGGACGAACCGGCTTATCAGAAAAATAGGAGAGCCGCCTGTTATTTTCGATTCGACTTTGGTCTATAAAACGACTTCCGAATTCAAGAAGATGTTTATTAACAAGGGGTATCTTAACGTTGATGTTTCGTCTGAAATACATTTAAAAAACAAAAAGGCAGACGTAATTTACCGAATCAAGGGAAACGAGCCTTACAGGATTCGGAATTATGTGGAAAGTATTGACGATGCGGAAATCGGCAAAGAATTAGACAACCACCATACTTTGATAAAAAAAGGCCTGTTGTTTGACCGCGATATGCTGGACAAAGAAAGGACACAGATTTCCAACTTCCTGCGCAACCGCGGATATTACGCTTTCAACAAAGATTATATTTTTTATGAAGCAGACAGCGCTTTGAACGGCGCTTCTATTGATTTGAACATGAAGTTGAAACTGTTGCATAAAATACAGCCCGACGGGAAAACGACAGACACGCCACACAGGAAATATTATTTTGATAAAATTTACCTGCATTTGAATTTTGACCCGCTGAAACCGAACAGTCCGGACGAATATTCCGATACTTTTTCCACAAGAGGCTATACGGTTTATTATCAAGGTAAAAAACCAACCATACGAATAAAAACGTTGTTGAACAACTGCTTTATGATTCCCCGGAGCGCTTATTCCCAATTGCAGGAAGAAAATACTTATTCCGCACTTTCGGCTTTGAATGCAATCAAAAACTTTCACATTTATTTCGATGAATTTGTGCGAAACGATACCAGTTGGCTGGACGCTCATATTGTAACCATGCCCGCACAAAGGCAAACGGCAACTTATTCTATCGAGGGGACCAATACGGCCGGTAATTTGGGCATAGCCTCGTCGGTAAGTTATACCCACAGGAATCTGTTCCGGGGGTCGGAGACATTCAATTTCAAGATACGCGGCGCTTATGAAACCATCAAAAACTTCGACAATCCTTATATGGAAATCGGCGGCGAGGCTTCGATTCATATTCCGAAATTTGTTATCCCTTTTATACGTATACCGAGAAATCTGAGGGCTTCGACGGATTTTTCCGCAAGTTATAATCATCAGAATCGTCCCGAATACAGCCGGATTTTGCTTTCGAGCGGAATCCGGTATGTTTGGCGGCGTGGCGGCAGGTTTCCTGCATATCATCAACTTGATTTACTGGATGTCAATTACGTATATTTGCCGAAAACGGACTCTGTTTTCATGAGCAAGCTGCCTTCCGGCGCTAAATATTTCGGATATATCGACCAGTTTATTGTCGGATCGGGATATTCCTATTTCAAAACGACTTCCGACCCTGCACAGACGCGCCGGAATGCTTATTCTTTCCGCGCGTCTGTGGAATCGGCAGGAAATTTGCTCTATTTGCTGAAAGAGATAAGAGGCGCGGAAAAAGACGCGCAAGGTTCATACCATTTGTTTAATACGCTTTTCTCCCAATTTGTGAAAGGCGCTGTGAATTACACACGAACGATCGCATTGGACAAACAAAATTCGATTGCATGGCGGGCAGGTGGTGGAATTGGCTTTCCATACGGCAACACGCAGATGCTTCCTTTTGAAAAGCGGTATTATTCGGGCGGTGCGAATAGCGTGCGTGCATGGGCGGTGCGCGAATTGGGACCGGGGAAATACCAGCCGGGCGATTCGACGACTTTTTTCAATCAGTCGGGCGATATCAAAATAGATTTGAACATCGAATACCGCAGCCGTATTTTTTGGAAACTGGAAGCCGCCGTATTTATTGACGCTGGAAATATCTGGACAATAAAGAATTATGAAGGACAAGAAGGCGGAATATTCCATTTCAACTCGTTCTACAAAGAAATAGCACTGGGTTACGGAGCTGGGTTGCGCTTGATCATGGATTACTTTTTAGTGCGGTTCGATTGCGGCTGGAAAGCGTTCGACCCGTCCCTGCGGGGAAAAGAAGCCTGGGTGATTATGAAGCCCAACTTTACCGATAATTGGGCATGGCATATTGCAGTAGGTTATCCGTTCTGACAAAAAAGCGTGATTGTTTGCCGTTTTCAATGAATTGATATATTTTTGCCGTTGTAAAAGCATACAAATAAAGGGTCCGGTAGCTCAGTTGGATAGAGCAACAGCCTTCTAAGCTGTGGGTCGTGGGTTCGACCCCCGCCCGGATCACCGTAAATAAATGCAGTACATCGTTGGGGTCGCCTCGCTCAGGGGAGCAGTTTTACACCACTTTCAACAACGCCTTGTCAAATCTGACAGAATGTGAATTTTTCACCAAAGTTTTATAGATGGCTTCCATATCTTCCGGGTTCCTTGCCTGCAAAATCGCCGAAGACATTGCAATACCGGTTATGCCGGCGTTCAGTATTTCAGGAATATCGCCTGCCGTGATTCCGCCGACGGCGAAGACGGGCAGGTTAATATGATGGTTGCGGCATTGTTCCGCAATCTGCCTGTAGCCCGATATGCCGATAACGGGGCTTAAATTCTTCTTGGTTGCCGTGAATCGAAAAGGACCCAGGCCGATGTAGTCAATACCTTCCTTTTCAAGGCGTCGTATGTCTTCAAAAGTGTTGGCGGTTCCGCCGATGATGAAGTTTTCGCCCAGTATCTTGCGGGCTTCGCGGGGCGGTATGTCCGACTTTCCCAGGTGAACGCCTGTGGCGCCGATTCGTTTACAGATATCCGGATAGTCGTTGATGTAGAGGTCGGCGCCGTATTTTTGGCAAAGCGCTTTGGCGATCATTCCCGTTTGTTCGATTTCCTGTGGTGCGACGTCTTTCATGCGCAGTTGAATCATGCGGCAACCGCTTTCCAGAGCGATTTCCACCGATTGGAGGGATGTATAACGCTCCGTTTGATGGGTGATGAACAGTAGTTTCCCGTCCCACAGACCGGCTTTTTTGCAGGCAATATGCAAGCGGTCGAATCTTTTATACAGGGCGTTTGCGTCCCGGTCTTCGGGATAGTTGCCCCACAAGGCGCCGATTACGGCAACTCCGCCAAACCCATATTCACAGGCAATAGGGATGTTTTCCGCAGTAATTCCCCCCAGAGCGACGACCCGTTTGCCGATGCGGGCATTTACCAAATCTTCCGCAGTAAAAGCGCTACTGTATCCGGATTTGGAGATGCTGTCGAAAACAGGACTGAGAAAGACATAATCGCAACCGTCCGTATTTTCCAGTTCCCTGATTGAATGGCAGGAGCGGGAAACGGAACACGAAGCGTTTGCCGGTCGCTGCCGGTTTCGGTTATTCAGGTGGACGCCTTTCAAACGGAAAGCGTCAATTAATGCGAAATGGTCGTGCAGCACAATACGGTCGTGAAACCGGCTGTCGACCTGTTTGATCAGGTTCTTTAATTCTGCTTCCGTTGAAGTGGGTTTCCTTATGTGCAGTATTTCCATTCCGCGATTGAACAGGGCGTTCAGTGCGGCGGCTTCGCCTTCAAAGAAATGTTCCGTTGTAATGACTATTGTTTTCATCGCTTATCCTCCCGATACGGCGTGAATTAACATCAGTTCCATCTTGTCCTCCAATATGGTTTCCTCCCACCGGTCTTTCGGGATAACCTCATAGTCGATTGCGACCGCGATGCCTTCAGGCTTCAGTTCGAGTCTTTTGAGGAGAGTGGCGAGGGAAATATTTGCTTCCACTTCCTGTGGTTTGTCGTTTAGCGTTATTATCATTTTGTTCATTTCTAAATTTTAATTTTCGACTGCAAATCTAAAAAGAAATTTTTAATGAATTTAGTTTATATAGTAAATAATCGTTACCTTTGCGACTCGAAATTGTCATTTATGAAAACAATATGAACAAAATCAACCATCTATTCCGGCAAAAGCAGAAAGAAATCCTGTCTATCTATTTCACGGCAGGTTTTCCGCAACTAAACGATACGGCACCGATCATCAAGGCATTGCAAACGCACGGCATTGATATGATTGAAGTCGGCCTCCCGTTTTCCGACCCGATGGCAGACGGACCTGTCATTCAGGAAAGCAGCGCGATTGCCCTTCGCAACGGTATGAACCTGAAACTGCTGTTTTCGCAACTGGTGGCCATTACGGAGGAAGTACATATCCCGTTAATACTGATGAGTTATTTGAATCCCATTATGCAATATGGATTTGAGAATTTCTGCCGCGACTGCCGGGCAACCGGCATTTCGGGGATCATTATTCCCGACCTGCCGGTTGATGAATACACAAACGTATATAAACCAATTGCCGACAGCCACGATTTAAGGATGATTATGCTGATTACGTCCGAAACTTCCGAAGAACGCATCCATATGATCGATACTCATACGGATGGATTTATCTACATGGTCTCTTCGGCGACTACAGGCGTACAAAAGAGTTTCGACAAAAAGAAACAGGCTTATTTCCGCCGTATCAACAGCATGGATTTGCGCAATCCCCGTATGATCGGTTTCGGAATATCCAATAAGGAAACGCTGGCGACCGCTTTTGAAAATGCTTCGGGAGCCATTATCGGCAGCAAATTTGTCCGTTTATTGAGAGAGGAGAAAAATCCGGAAGATGCGGTTGTATCTTTGTTGGAATTGCTTCGCTCCCGCAATGACGCCATCCCTCCCTGCGCATAACCGGAGAACGGAAAAGCAATACCGCAGTACTTTTTGCAAATGGCAAAATAAATCATACTTTTGCACAAAAGTATCAAGATTATGTCCGACGAAAACAACAATATATTGACCGAATTTACAAATCGCGACTACGAATACGGATTCGTAACGAATATCCATACCGATTTGCTCCCCAAAGGGTTAAACGAAAACATTATCAGGCTTATTTCGGCTAAAAAAAACGAACCTGAATGGTTGCTCAATTTCCGTCAGGAAGCCTACCGTTATTGGCTGACACTGCAAATGCCCTGTTGGGCGCATCTGCAAATTCCCGAAATTGATTATCAGAACATTATTTATTATGCTGCTCCCCAAACGAAAGAAAGTCCGAAAAGTTTAAACGAGGTAGACCCCGAATTGCTGAAAACTTTTGACAAACTCGGCGTCCCTTTGCACGAGCAAAAAGCGTTTTCGGGAATGGCAGTCGATGCGGTGATGGATAGCATTTCGGTCGGCACAACTTTCCAAACGTCTCTGGCAGAAAAAGGGATTATCTTCTGTTCGTTCAGTGAAGCCGTCAAAAACCACCCTGGTTTGGTCAGGCAATATTTGGGAACTGTGGTAACTTTCCGCGACAATTATTTTGCCGCCCTCAATTCTGCCGTATTCAGCGACGGGTCTTTCGTGTTCATTCCAAAGGGCGTGCGCTGCCCGAAGGAACTTTCCACTTATTTCCGTATCAATGCCATGAATACCGGACAGTTTGAACGCACGCTGATCATCGCCGAAGAAGACGCCTACGTCAGTTATCTCGAAGGTTGCACGGCGCCTATGCGCGACGAAAACCAGCTGCACGCCGCCGTCGTGGAAATCATTGTTTTAGACCGCGCAGAAGTGAAATATTCGACGGTGCAAAACTGGTATCCGGGCGACAAGGAGGGCAAAGGCGGCATTTACAACTTCGTGACGAAACGCGGACTTTGTGCGGGCGAATTTTCCAAAATCTCATGGACGCAGGTGGAGACCGGCTCTGCAATTACCTGGAAATATCCGGGTTGCGTCCTGCGTGGCGACAATTCTTCGGGAGAATTTTACTCGGTCGCCGTTACCAACCATTTTCAACAGGCAGATACCGGAACGAAAATGATTCATCTCGGCAAAAACACCAAAAGCAGGATTGTTTCCAAAGGAATTTCCGCCGGAAAAAGCCAAAACAGCTACCGGGGGCTGGTGCGTATCAGCCCTAATGCCAATAACGCCCGTAACCACTCGCAGTGCGACAGTCTGTTGCTGGGCGATTCCTGCGGCGCACACACTTTTCCCTATATGGATATTCAAAACGAATCGTCAGTCGTGGAACACGAGGCAACGACTTCCAAAATCAGCGAAGACCAATTGTTTTATTGCAACCAGCGCGGGATTCCACCTGAAGTAGCCGTCGGATTAATCGTTAACGGCTATGCAAAGGAAGTGCTGAACAAGCTTCCGATGGAATTTGCGGTGGAGGCGCAAAAATTGCTACAGGTTAGTTTGGCGGGGAGTGTGGGGTGATAACAAATACATTTTTATCCTTTAGCAAACAAAATAAGATAAATGAAAATAGCATTTGTATTGATTAATCACCCACCCGCCGATGAGCGTATTTGGTTTCAGGAAGCGGAAATCTTGCGGAACTCCGGTTGCGAAATAACCATTGTTTCTACGCAAGAAGATACCTTGCTTTTGCCTTGCGTTTATTGTTTTGACAGTGTTGGAATATCCAAAAGGGAAGTGATTCGGAAAATCGCGTCCGTTTTGCTACCGGTGATTCCCGACGTGATTATTTGCGATAATCCGATTGCGGTTTTAGCTGCGCGGCATTATAAAAAGCAGGTGCGGCAGGCTGTCCGAATCATTTATGACGTAACGGAATGGTATCCTGCTTATAACAATTTGCGAGGGCTTTCGTTCATGCGGCAAGTAATCAAATCGTTTCTGCTGACGGCTCTGTCCTTTTATTCAGCCTTGTTTTTATCCGGTTTTATTTTCGGAGAATATTATAAAGCTTTACCTTTCCGCATCTTTTTTCCATGGAAGAAACATATTTATTTACCGTATTATGCCGATGTGGATAAGGTGAAAGTTTATCCGGTCAATGATATTAGCAAGAAATGTATTTTGCTGTATGCCGGAAATTTAACTGCACGGAAAGGCTTTGACGCCGTGTTGAATGTTGCCAAAACGAGTGCCGGACTTTTTCCTGACATCTCATTCGTTTTGCGCATCTTGTCCGGCTCTCCTCGACATGATTTCGGTGAACTTCCTGCAAACATAGTTATACAATTTATTCCATATCTTCCTTTTCCCGCATTTTGTGAGGAAATCGGGAAGGCAGATATTTGTTTCGATTTACGGAAAATCAACATGGAGAGCACCCATTGTTTGCCCATTAAAATATTTTATTACATGGCGGCAGGGCGACCGGTCATTTATTCGGATTTGAAAGCCATACGCAGGGAGATTCCCGAAATAAACAAGTTTGGTCACTTGGTTGATCCGGAAAATAGAGGGGAAATTATTTCTCTTGTTTCACGCTACATAAAAGATGGGGATTACTATCGCAACAGTTGTGTCGCTGCTCGTCGGTTGGCAGAAGAAAAATACGACTGGAGAAAAATCAATCACCGTTTAATTACTTTTATTAAAGGAAATTAATAAGGCGGATTATCATGCTTGAACTCTTGCTGTTGCCGGTATTTATAATCGCGATTTATTGCCTTGCCGGCTCTTGTCTTTGCTGTCGGTTTACCGGAAATTTGAACTGCCACCATCAAAACCACCTTGTTTTAAAGGTAAAAAGACTATTTTTGCAGAAAATTTACCCCCAATGATTCAATCAATGACAGGATTCGGGAAAGCCGAAGTAGATTTCTCCGAAAAAAAAATCACCGTAGAAATCAAGTCGCTTAACAGCAAACAACTTGATGTAAACACTCGTATTCCAACCGCCTACAAGGGAAAAGACATGGAAATCAGAAATCTTTTATCGCAAAGCCTGGAAAGAGGCAAAGTCGATTTTATAATCACACTCAACGCAGTTGATAAATCTGTTTCAGGCGTAATTAACCAGACGGTGGTGAAGAATTATTATGAAGAAATCAAAGATTTGTCGGAAAAACTGAATATCGCTTTGCCCTCCGAATGGTTTTCGATTATCCTTCGTTTGCCGGATGCAATAAAACCGGAAATAACGGAACCGGACGAAAAAGAATGGCTGGCAGTCAAACAAACGATTTACAAAGCCCTTGATTCCCTGAATGAATTCCGCAGACAGGAGGGCATTATGCTCGAAAATGTTTTTATTACTAAAATCAACAACATCAACCGGTTGCTGAAAGACATTGAGCAGTATGAAACGGAGCGGGTCGAAAAAATCAAATTCCGCGTGGCGGACAGTCTTGCCGCGATAGATTCCGGTTCGTATGATACAAACCGGCTCGAACAGGAATTGATTTTTTACATCGAAAAACTGGATATTAACGAAGAAAAATCACGCATGGTTAATCATTTGGACTATTTTGTCGAAACATTACAAAGCGGGAACAGTCAGGGCAGGAAACTGGGATTTATTGCCCAGGAAATCGGAAGGGAAATAAATACCTTGGGATCGAAATCAAATCATGCGCTCATGCAAAGAATTGTCGTGCAAATGAAAGACGAATTGGAGCAAATCAAGGAGCAGATTTTTAATGTTTTATGAACCAATTGAAAAAAATGGGAGGAAAATTAATCATTCTTTCTGCGCCGTCCGGTTCGGGAAAATCGACAATCATAAACTACCTTCTCAAGGAAGGGGCGCCGCTGACATTTTCCATATCGGCGACAAGCCGTCTCCCGCGCGGAAACGAACAGGACGGAGTGGAATATTATTTCCTCTCGCCCGAAACATTCAGGGAACGCATCCGGAAAGGCGATTTTATCGAATATGAAGAAGTTTACCCCAACAAGTTTTACGGCACTTTAAAATCTGAAGTGGAAGCCAATCTCAGAAAAGGGAAAAACGTGATTCTGGACGTGGATGTTGCCGGCGGATTAAATCTCAAAAAGTTGTATAGCGACAACGCTTTGCTGCTGTTTATTCAACCCCCGTCAATTGAAGAACTGAAAAGAAGGCTGGAAACACGGGGCGTTGATTCCCCTGAAATGATTGCAGACAGGGTTTCCAAAGCCCGTTATGAACTGAGCCTGGCACCCCAATATGACAAGGTAATCGTCAACGACGATATAGAAAAAGCAAAACAAGAGACACTAAATACTATCATTAATTTTATATCATGCTTATGAAAATCGGAATTTTCCCCGGATCATTTAATCCGGTACACAATGGACACTTAACAATTGCAAATTATGTTGCCGAATTTTGCGGTTACGACGAAGTTTGGTTTTTAATCTCCCCCAAAAACCCGATGAAATCGGCAAACGACATCTTAGATCAAGAAATCAGACTGAGTTTGATTGAAAAAGCGATTGGCGACTACCCCAAATTAAAACCCTGCACCATTGAATGGGAGATGCCTCAACCGGCTTACACGGTTAATACCCTCCAGAAGTTGAGGGTATTATTTCCCGAAAATACTTTTGAACTGATTATCGGCTCCGACAGTTGGGATACCATTCACCGCTGGAAAAACTACCAGATGATTTTGAATAACTTCAAAACCTTGGTATATCCACGTTTGGGAACAGGCAAGGTTTTTATTGATCACCCAAATGCTAAAATGATTAAACACGCTCCCAAGATTGAAATCTCTTCGAGCGTCATCAGAGAAGCCATCAAAGAAGGTAAGGACTTGCGTTTTTATATGCCCGCAGGCGTTTATGAAACCCTTGTAGCCCTTGACTTTTTCAAAAAAGAAGAACCGGAGAAAGAATCGGTGGCGGAGGCTGCAGCGGAGTGAAAAAAACCGACAGGTTTATTCTCCTTGAGAATCTTAAAATAAAACGCAATGAACGCTCAAGAATTAAATGAACAAGAAATATTTCGCCGTAAAAGCCTCGAAGATTTGCGCAATGCCGGCATTGAACCTTACCCTGCGGCGGAATATCCGGTAACGGCTTATTCCACGTCCGTCAAGGAAGAATTTCGGGACGGCGAACCTCGTAAAACGGTTGTTATTGCAGGGCGGATTATGAGCCGCCGGATCATGGGAAAAGCGTCTTTCGTTGAATTGCAGGACTCGGAAGGAAAAATACAGGTCTATATTACCCGCGACGATATTTGCCGTGGCGAAAACAAGGATTTATACAATATCGTTTTCAAAAAGGCGCTGGACATCGGCGATTTTATCGGAATAAAAGGATTTGTTTTTCGTACGCAGATGGGAACCGTTTCCGTTCACGCCGAAGAATTGACTGTCCTTGCAAAATCCCTGCGCCCGCTGCCAATCGTCAAATACAAAGACGGCATCGCATACGACGCTTTTGACAATCCCGAATTGCGATACCGGCAACGGTATGTTGATTTAATTGTCAACGAGGGCGTCAAGAATATCTTCATTAAACGGACACAGATTTTCAATTCGATGCGCAATTTTTTCAACGAGCGCGGATATATGGAAGTTGATACGCCCGTGTTGCAAAGCATTCCGGGTGGTGCGGCAGCCCGACCGTTCATCACGCACCACAACGCTTTGGATATTCCACTTTATCTCCGCATCGCCAATGAATTATATCTTAAACGTTTGATTGTCGGCGGTTTCAAAGGCGTTTATGAATTTTCCCGCGATTTTCGCAACGAAGGAATGGACAGAATCCACAATCCCGAATTTACGGTTATGGAGATTTATGTATCTTATAAGGATTATATCTGGATGATGCTTTTTACGGAACAAATGCTCGAAAAGATCTGTCTGGACGTGCTTGGAACTACGGAAGTGAAAATCGGCGACAGGATAATTAATTTCAAAGCACCCTACCGCCGGATAAGCATGATCGATGCAATCAAAGAAAACACAGGCATAGACATTGCCGGAATGAACGAAGAGCAACTGCGCGGTGTTTGCCGTCAATTGGGCGTGAAACAGGAACCTGCAATGGGAAAAGGGAAACTGATTGATGAAATTTTCAGCGAAAAATGCGAAGCCAAATATATTCAGCCGACTTTTATCGCCGATTATCCGAAAGAAATGTCGCCGCTTTGCAAATGTCACCGGAGTAATCCGGAACTGACGGAACGCTTCGAATTGATGGTAAACGGGAAAGAATTAGCCAATGCTTATTCGGAGTTGAACGACCCTATCGACCAGCGCAAACGCTTTGAAGAGCAGTTGAGGCTCTCCGAAAAAGGCGACGACGAAGCCATGTTCATCGACCAGGACTTTTTACGTGCCCTCGAATATGGGATGCCGCCAACCTCCGGTATGGGAATCGGTATGGACAGGCTGGTCATGTTGCTGACGGGACAGACTTCCATTCAGGAAGTATTGTTTTTTCCGCAAATGAGACCGGAAGCAAAATAGTTGCCATATTATGAAAAAAGTATATCTTTGCAGCGCAAAAGCCCAGGTGGTGGAATTGGTAGACACGCCACTTTGAGGGGGTGGTGCCGGTTACGGTGTGTGGGTTCAAATCCCGTCCTGGGTACTGTAATGAAAAAAGCCTAATTGACTTATTATCAATTAGGCTTTCATTTAAAAAGTACCCAGAGCCGAAAGCGAGATATTAAAAATCAATCAAAATCCAATTCATTGACGCAGATTCAAAAGCTACACTCAAAGACCCATATAAGTTTGATTTCATTGTTCTTACGGAAAACAACAAGGAAAAAGAACTGGAAGACGCTTTGGTAACAAATATTACCAAGTTTTTATTAGAATTGGGACAGGGCTTTGCGTATGTCGGGAGGCAATATCCAATACAGGTGGAAAACAGAGAACAAAATATTGATTTACTGTTCTACCACTTGGAATTACGTTGCTATGTAGTTATTGAATTGAAAGTCAATAACCAATTAAAGAAAGATATAGATAATCCGACAATAGGATTGATTATTGTTAAAGAGAAGGATAATATTGATGCCCAATATTCATTGGAAAGCAGTAGCCAACCGATAGGTATTTCGGAATATACGCTTTCAAACATTGTTGCCAGAAATTTTAAATCTTCACTGCCGTTTATTGAAGAAATAGAAAGGACGTTGAATAAAGAGGAAGAAATGAACAGTCACGATGCTGTTTGGCTATCAAAAGATTTTGAGTTTGGCTGTGTTCGCTGTTCCTGCATTACGGACAAAACATTGACGGCTGGACACCTAATCCGAAACACTTTGAGAAAAAGCAATTTGCGCTACAAAATCAATCAACCGCCCTCGAAACAGCA
>JAIRKG010000028.1 GCA_031260235.1 Dysgonamonadaceae bacterium
ACAGATGCGAAAGAAGTCATCCGCTTGCTCTGGGCATTGTAGGGCGACACGCGCACCAGACGGTGCACGCCGGTTTCACTCTTCAAATATCCGAAGGCATAATCTCCTTCAACTTGCAGGGTAACGGTTTTAATCCCCGCGTCGTCGCCGTCTATCCAATTGGTTACGGAAACTTTATATCTTTTGCTTTCACACCAGCGGCTATACATTCGGTAGAGCATTTCCGCCCAGTCCTGGGCTTCCGTTCCCCCCGCGCCGGCATTGATTTTCAGGACGGCTCCCAAATGGTCTTCCTCCGAGCGGAGCATGTTTTTCATTTCCAGATTTTCCAGTAGATTGACGGCATGTGTATATGCATCGTCCACCTCTTTTTCTGTTGTGATACCTTCTTTTTGGAAATCAAATGCCAGCTGCAATTCCCCGGCAGCCGATTGGAGTTCGTTACAGGCGACAACCCAGTATTTGATTGCGCGGATTTTACGCATTTGTTCTTCCGCACATTCGGGGTCATCCCAGAAACCGGGTGCCTGGGTGCGGAGTTCTTCCTCTTCTAATCGTATCAGTTGCGAATCGACGTCAAAGATACCCCCTCAGCGCACGCTCGCGCTCCAATACTTCGCGTAATTGGTCTGTTGTTATCATATCTATTTATATTAAAATTAAATCTCTTTCCTCAATCGCGCAACCGGAATATTCAACTGCTCGCGGTATTTGGCAACCGTCCTGCGCGCCACGTCATAGCCCCTGCATTTCAGTTCCTGCATCAGCGCGTCGTCGGTCAGCGGATTGGATTTGTCTTCCTCGCCGATACAGGTTTTGAGGACACCCTTGATTTCGCGTGTGGAGATTTCTTCGCCTTCCTCGTTTGTCATGGCTTCCGAGAAAAAGTATTTCAGCGGGTAAACGCCGAAATCGGTTTGCACGTATTTGCTGTTGCTTACCCGCGATATGGTGGAAACGTCATAGCCGCACAGTTCCGATACGTCTTTCAGGATCATCGGTTTAAGCTTCGATTCCTCGCCTGTAAGGAAGAACTCGCGCTGTATTTTAAGAATTGCCAGCATGGTGTTTCTCATCGTAACTGTCCGCTGCTTAATCGCGTCGATAAACCAGTTTGCCGACTCGATCTTTTCTTTCACAAAACAGATAGTTTGTTTGCTTTCGCGTGTCTGCTTTGCGTTTGTATACCGGTCGAACATGCGGCTGTATTCTTTGCAGACCTTCAGTTCGGGAATGTTTTCCTGCATATTCAAAAACAGTTCACCGCCGGAAACTTCTACAAAGAAGTCGGGCGTAATATGCGCCATTTTCGCTTCCATATTACTTTCCCACGCATTTCCGGGACGGGGATTCAAGAGAGTGATTTCCTTAATAGTATCCTTTAATTCCGTTCCGGTGATGTTCAGCGCTTTCTCTATCCTGTCGTATTGCCGCTTGGAGAAGGCTTCGAAATGGTCTTCCAATATCTTAACAGCCAGTATTCTTTCCGGCGTTTGTTCTTTCCTTTTCAGTTGGATCAACAGGCAGTTCAGCAAGGATTCCGCACCAATTCCGGGCGGATCGAGTTCCCGTATGACTTTCAACACCGTTTCAATCTTTTGTATGCGAACATCCCAACCGTGCCGGAAAGCCATATCGTCTGCAATTTCCTCAACGCTTCGCCTGATATAGCCGTCCGCATCCACGTTGCCAATCAAATATTCTCCAATGCGAATTTGCTCTTCGATGAGATCTTTCATACGGATTTGATCCAACAAATATTCTTGAAGCGATTCGCTTTCGGAATATGGAATCTCTTCGCCCGTGTTTTTGTTTGGATGATAGAAAGGTTGCTGCAACTTGTAATCGGGAATATCGTCTTCGCTTCGGTAATCGCCCAAGACGACATCTTCTTCGGTTTCTTTGCCCGCATCAAGTTCGGGATCGGTATTTCCCTCGCCGTCGTTGGCAGGAGAATCACAGGCTTCTTCCAGGGCGGGGTTTTCTTCCAGTTCCTGACTGATCCGCTCTTCAATTTCCAGACCGGTAAGTTCCAGCAGTTTGATTTGCTGAATTTGAAGGGGGGAGAGTTTTTGTTGCTGTTTTTGTGTAAGTTGCTGTTTGATCATTCTGTCGGGCTATTCGGTCGATTTTGGAATTGCCAAATCCGAAGCAATAATCCGAATCGTTTGATCTTTACTTTTCAGGGCAACGCCCGAAAGATGGAGATCGTATGCCGTTGTATAATCCACGAACCCATTAGTACTGTCATACGTATAGTTGGTTCGCACCGGAATAAGCAGGAGTTTCAAACTGTCCGCAGGATTATTGTCTATGGCATATTGGATCAGGTTTGAAATATTGTTGAATGTATAGGTGTAGTCGGAAGATGTGAAAGTTGTCGTATAGGACGTTACGTTATCGGCAACCCGTTGCTGTTCAAAGAAGTTTTTAGTCGAATCGGACGGGATTAACAACAGGTTGGTTGCGACTCCTGAGGACGTTTGCAGGTAAGTATATAATCCGGGGAAATCCAAACTGTAATCCCATTCGTTTTTGGGATAGGCGTTCAATATAAGTTTTACGCTGTTGAACTTCTTTTTGCCGATTTTCTCTACGATTTTCGGAATTGGAACGGTTATCTCGGTAAACATTCCCACCGGTGATTTGATATATACGGTCGAGTTGTTTCCATCATTTATAGTCGGGTTGGTATTTTTGTAGGAATTGATTTGGATAATTTCTTTGGTAACCGCCCAGTATGCGCTGTCGACGCTGGCGGATGATTTTCCCTGTTCGTTGGTTCGATACTTGATAGCCAGCGAAGTATTCTCGACATACAACATGCGTCCCGACCCGTATGTGCTTTTAAAGTATAATCCCGGAAACATTTCGATAAACCTGTCCTTATCCCTGTCCAGTGTCGGATCGAGCCGGATTGAGTCTATATATCTTTGCGCCCATTCCACCGGCATCGGAATGGAAAGCAAGCCTGAACTGTCAGCCGTATATGAATATTTTTTAATAATGGTAGTCATATCGACAAACCGTTCCGGATCGACGCTGGTGTAATAATTTTTCTCCAGCGGCTTATCAATCGGATAGACGGTCAGTTCCATAGGAGTTAGCGAATCGCCTATATAAGAATAATAAATATCTAAAAATATGGAATCAACCTGATTGTCAACCAGATTTTGGATGTTGTCGAACCCGACAGAGGGATAGAATTGGCAGGCAAAACCGGCGTTCAGGCTGCCGAAAGTAGGGTCGTAATATTCACCGAGCGAACCGTTGATTGTCTTTGCGTAAATGGAATCTACCTCTACCGTTTGCAACGTAATGGGTATTACTGTGTCAAATACATCAATATTGTCTTCGTCGGGCATAATACCGGTTCCGATTTCCGAAACGAATGAATCTTCGCAGGAAAGATAGATAAAGGAGGTTAACAGACTGAGAAAAAAAATCTCTGTTTTCATAATTATTAATAGTTTATTATTTTATCACACACACATCTTTTAGTTAAGAAGCAGTTGATCATAGAAGTTATCGAAATCTTCTATATAAGTGTCTTCGGGCTGACAGGGAAGAAACCGCACATTCTTCCGTTGCTTTGCATATTCAAGGAGAAGGGGATTTATGCCGGCGCTTCCCTCAATAATTCCGTCTGAAAAATTCATTGCCAGCTTACTCAACGAAATAAAGTCGGCCTGTTCTTTAATCACTCTGAGGTCGTTTTGGGTAACGCCCTCAATCTTCACATTCTTCACAAAGTTTTTGCGGAAGGGTTTTTGGAAATCATCGCCATACAGAGAATAAACAATTTTCGACTTCTTAAAGCAAGGTTCGTTTTTATAGTGTTTCTTGATATACAGCGGCGCTAAAGCGGTTGCCCAACCGTGGCAATGGATCAAATCGGGTACCCACCGGAGTTTTTTAATGGTTTCAAGCACGCCGCGCACAAAGAAAACACAACGGAGGTCATTATCTTCAAATTCTTCGCCTTCCGAGTCGCGGAACGAATACTTGCGACAAAAAAAGTCTTCGTTATCTATAAAATAGATTTGCATTTTCGCCGCTTGCAGGGAAGCCACCTTGATAAGCAGCGGGTAGTCGGTTTCATCTATAATCAGGTTCATTCCCGACAGCCTGATAATTTCGTGCAATTGATAGCGGCGTTCATTAATCATGCCGAATTTGGGCATAAAGACCCGAATTTCATTTCCCCTGTTGTGAATTCCTTCGGGAAGATTTCTTCCAACCAAAGACATCTCCGTATCAGTCAGATAAGGCGACATCTCGGTTACTATAAACAAAACTTTCTTGGCTATCATTATATTTACGACATTTCTTTTTGAAATCGGGTACAAAGATAGTGAAGATTTTCAATAAAACAAATCCCCCGCCATTGCCCCGCACCCCGTCATTGCGAGCCGCGATAGCGGCGCGGCAATCCGGAAAAAAAGAGCGTCATTAGACTTGTATCGAAACTCACTTCAACACTCTATTTTCATAGTTTTCTATTCCGCAAATCAAGTTGTATCTTTACCCAAATTTTTTTCGTCTGTTACGATATCGCTCGCGTGCTATACCAACCCTTTTTCTTCTGCCGATGATGTGTTCTACTTTCATTCGCAGGCTTGAAATACGTTTGTTGTAAGCCTTTCGCTCTCTGTCGGGCATTAATCTAAAATCTTCCTTTTATCTACCACGACCTGAACCTTTATCGTATGTCGTTTTTTTTACCCGAGTAGTACTTCTTTTGACCTTTTACAGGTCGTTCAATGGGTATTTCGGTACTGTCCGCAAGCACTGCTTCAACTTCGGCATAGTTGACCCCAAGCGCTTCCTCCATCTTATTAAAAGTGGTAATATTGACACCGATAACTTGACGAAAACGTTCGTTTTTAAATCCTTTTACCAACTCATATTTCATGCTGCAATGATAACTCTTTTTACTGTAAAGAAATATTTCGCAACAAGTCTATTGACGAGATTGTTTTTCTGGATTGCCGCACCGCTATCGCGGCTCAGGGTGACGAGATGGGCAGCAATGACAGGGGTGTGGAGTGGAGCCCTCGCAGTTGATATTTTTT
>JAIRKG010000061.1 GCA_031260235.1 Dysgonamonadaceae bacterium
AACGGCAAAGGCTACAATTACGCTCAAATGAAAAAAACCAACGAATGTATCGGTTGCGCCAATTGCGGATACGTTTGCCCCGACGGGTGCATAACAGTTTATAAAGTGAAACTATGAAAGAAGAAATCAAACTGATGAAAGGAAACGAAGCGGTTGCCCATGCGGCGATACGTTATGGCGCGGATGGATATTTCGGTTATCCGATTACCCCCCAGTCTGAAATTATGGAAACCTTGATGGAAGAAAAACCTTGGGAAACGTCCGGAATGGTTGTCATCCAAGCCGAAAGCGAAGTCGCTGCCATTAACATGGTATATGGCGGGGCTGCCTGCGGGAAACGGGTGATGACTTCCTCGTCCAGTCCCGGAATCAGCCTGAAACAGGAAGGTATTTCCTATATGGCGGGCGCCGAATTGCCGGCGTTGATTGTAAATGTGATGCGCGGCGGTCCCGGACTGGGAACCATACAACCCAGTCAAGCCGATTATTTCCAAACGGTTAAAGGCGGCGGACACGGCGATTACCGCCTGATTACGCTTGCCCCCAATTCGGTGCAGGAAATGGCTGACCACGTAGCTTTGGGGTTTGATTTGGCTTTCAAATATAACAATCCCGCCATGATTTTGTCCGACGGCGTAATCGGGCAAATGATGGAAAAGGTAATCCTGCCCGAACAAAAACCGCGCAAAACCGAAGCGGAAATCCGCCGCGAACAGCCTTGGGCAACTTTGGGAAAGACCAAAGACCGCCGCCCGAATATCATTACTTCCCTTGAACTGGATCCTGCCGCAATGGAAAGGAACAACATCCGTTTTCAGGAAAAATACAAGAAGATAGAGGAAAATGAAGCGCTTTACGAGGCGTTGTCCTGCGAAGACGCCGAATACCTGATTGTCGCTTTCGGGTCGATGGCGCGTATCAGTCAAAAAGTAACGGAAATGGCGCGGGAAGAAGGGATGAAAGTGGGGCTTTTCCGCCCGATAACCCTCTGGCCTTTCCCTAAAAAGCAATTAAAGGAATACGGCAAAAAAGTGAAAGGGATTTTGACTGTTGAATTAAACGCCGGGCAAATGGTGGAAGACGTTCGGCTGGCGGTCGAATGTGCGGTTCCCGTTCATTATTTTGGACGTCTGGGGGGGATTGTTCCTACTCCCGACGAGGTTTTTGGGGAATTGAAAAAACTTTGTAAATAAATATAGTACTTTGAATTAATTATGAATATTTACTTGGTATGAAACTCACTGAAATCATAAATCCCCAAAACGTAGTTTACAAAAAACCGCGTTTAATGAACGACCGCCCAATGCACTACTGCCCCGGATGCAGTCACGGCGTTATCCACAAACTCATTGCGGAAGTCGTCGACGAAATGGGTTTGGAAGAGAAAACCATCGGAATAGCGCCGGTCGGTTGCGCCGTTTTCGCCTACAACTATCTGGACATCGACTGGCAAGAAGCCGCACACGGACGCGCTCCGGCGCTTGCAACAGCCGTCAAACGCCTCAATCCCGACAAAATGGTATTCACCTATCAGGGAGACGGCGATTTGGCAGCCATCGGAACTGCCGAAACCATCCATGCCTGCAATCGTGGAGAAAATATCGTCATCGTTTTCGTCAACAATGCGATTTATGGAATGACCGGCGGACAAATGGCGCCCACCACTTTACTCGGCATGGCAACCGCCACCTGTCCCTACGGACGAAATGCCGAACTGAATGGCTACCCGCTGAAAATAAGCGAACTGCTGGCGCTGTTGGACGGTACTTGTCTCGTAACCCGACAAGCGGTGCATACGGCGGCAGCCATCCGGAAAGCGCAAAAAACGCTCCGCAAAGCATTTGAAAATTCGATGGCGGGCAAAGGGACATCCGTTGTCGAATTTGTATCTACCTGTGCGTCGGGGTGGAAAATGACACCCGAACAGGCCAATCGCTGGATGTCGGAAAATATGTTCCGAAAATATCCCCTGGGGGAATTAAAAGATATTTGATTTTTTAAATAAACAAATTGAAGAGTTAACGGTATGAAACATGAAATAATTATAGCCGGTTTCGGCGGGCAGGGCGTCCTCTCCATGGGAAAAATCCTTGCCTATTCGGGATTGATGGAAAACAAGGAAGTTACCTGGTTCCCTTCCTACGGACCGGAACAAAGGGGCGGAACGGCTAATGTAACGGTAATCCTCAGCGACGACAAAATATCTTCCCCCGTGCTGAACAGTTACGATATTGCGATTATCCTCAATCAACCGTCGCTGGACAAGTTTGAAAGCAGAATAAAACCCGGTGGAACCCTGATTTACGACGGATACGGGATTAGCAGTCCGCCCCTGCGCCAAGACATTGGGATTTTCGAGACGGATGCGATGAATACCGCTGTCGGCGAAGGCAATTCCAAAGCTTTCAATATGATTGTTCTGGGAGGAATGTTGAAACTGTGTCCGATGGTAACTTTGGAAAGCGTGATGAAGGGATTGAAAAAATCGCTTCCTGAAAGGAATCATAAATTTCTGCCCATGAATGAGAAAGCGATTTTAAGGGGAATGGAGATTATCAGGGCTGTCGGTTAATTGCCGTTTATAACATGCAAATACACACTCTCATATTACCCTTCTTGCTGTGTCTTCCGCTCTCGCTTTTCGGACAGGATAATCTTCCCGTTCCGCCCGCCCCAGCCGCTGATACCGCGCAAAGAATAAGATACTGGACAATTACCCCGCAAACCGGCGAGATGATTCCCGCTGTGCCGGATACTGCCCTGACGGACTATTTCAATCGCACCAATGCGGAAGGCATGGGCGTTTCCGTTGCCTATCTGGGCAATTTGGGTTTGCCGATGGAATCCCGCGTGTTTTTCGAACGTGAAGACCGTTCCGAGTTCCTTTTTTTCGATCCTTTTTGGGCGTATGCCAAACGGCCGGACAAATTCCTGTTTATCAATACGAAAGTCCCTTACACAAACGTTTCCTACCAGACCGCCGGCAGCCGGCAAACCAAAGAAGAACGGTTTCGGGCGCTTCTTACGCTCAATGCCGGCAAAAAACTGAACGGGGGAATAGATGTCGATTACCTTTACGCCAGGGGATTTTACAATTCTCAGGCCGCCAAACATACCGATTGGGTTTTCTTTGGCAATTACCTGTCCGACAGGCATCGCCTGCATCTTTTCGTCAATCCCGCCTCTTATACCAATGCCGAAAACGGTGGTTTGAACAACGACAACTGGATTTCCAATCCCGAACAGATAGATTCCCGACCCACGCAACCGAGGGAATACGGCACGAGGTTCGGTAACACCTGGAACTACAACAAAGGCTTCCGCGCTTTTCTCAACTACCGGTATAACCTCGGTTTTGAAAGAGACAGCACATTCGTTCCCGTGTCGAGCCTCATCTATACGTTTGATTATACGAAAAAAAGCCGGCGCTTTCACGCCGGCGACACAGCAAACGTCAATGCTTTCTACAATTACGCGGATCATCTCTACCCGTTGAGGAATGATAAAACACCGAATGACTCAACGTCTTTCCATTCACTCAAAAACACTTTTGCACTTTCGCTTAGGGAAGGATTCAGCCGGTGGGCAAAATTTGATTTGACGGCGTTTGTTACCCACGAACTTAGAACTTTTACGATGATGGGCACAGCTCCGGATACTCTTAGAACGGAACCGGATACCGCCGTCGCCTTCCCCTCGTACAAAAAAAATCACAGCAGCCTTTATATCGGTGGCGAACTGGCCAAACAAACCGGTAAAATATTGCGCTACGGTGCATCCGGCAGTATCGGCCTGAGCGGTTATAATGCGGGGGATATTCATTTGTCGGGGAATATCGAGACGCGGATTCCGTTTTTGAAAAATACGGCGTCGGTCAGGGCATATATCTTTTTCAAAAATTTGTCGCCGACTTTTTACGAAAATAATTATACCAGCCGTTATTTTAAATGGAACAACGACTTTGAAAAAGTGAACCGAACGCATACCGGCGGCGAACTTGATATTCCCCATACTCGAACCAAACTGGGCATCGACATGGAAAATATTAAAAACCATATCTATTTTGACAAAGACGGTTATCCCAAACAGTATGGCGAAAATATTCAGGTGCTTGCCGCTGCTTTGCAGCAAAATTTCCGGTTAGGCGCTTTGAATTGGGACAGCCGTCTTGTATATCAAAAATCCGGCCGACAGAATATTATTCCTTTGCCCGACCTGTGTGTTTATTCGAGTCTCTACCTTCAGTTTAAGATAGCTAAGGTGCTTACCGTCCAGACGGGAGTCAACGCCCATTACTGGACCAAATACAAATCGCCCGCCTACGAGCCGGCAACCGGACAGTTTAAGTTGCAGGACGAAACGGAAGTCGGCAACTACCCCCTGATCAACGGATACATCAACGCACACCTGAAACAGACCCGTTTCTTTATCGAATATTATAATTTGGGACCGATGTTTATCAATCCGCCCGGATATTTTTCGACGCCTCATTATCCGGTCAATCCACCGGGGGTGCGGATAGGGCTTTCTGTGGATTGGATTAATTAATAACGATTTATAATTTTGCAACACATTAAGTTTTTCCATACTGTTGCATTATATTTCACTTTTCAAATATTTCCAAATTTGTTTTCAATAAAATATGAACAAAAAATGTTTGATTATTAGCTTTGATTTTACTAAATCGGATTATCCTCCAATTTCGTATTCGATATCTTCTATTTTATCTCAATTCAAAAATACCAATATTATTGATATTGAAACGTATTCGTACAATTTGAATGAATTTTTATCTGCCTCAAAAGAGCAAATAGAAGAAAGTATTCAAAAAATATTTCGGGAAAAATATCTTGAAAAAATTAATGATTATTCATTTATTGCGTTTGCCGCTTATGTTTGGTCTGAAAATCTGGTCAGGGAATTAATCAGGATAATACGGCCAAGATTTAATGGTAAAATTATTTTAGGGGGCTACGAAATAACGGCATTGAGTGAGGAAGAATTGTTACAAACTTATCCTAACGTGGATTTTTATATCAAAGGTTACGCGGAAAAGGCATTGGAAAAAATTTTTGTAAACGAAATCAACGATAGAATTATTTATGAAGAAATAGATGGCGAAAATATCATTTCTCCTTATTTATCAGGAGTATTGCCATTGAATACAAAAAAGATACACTGGGAAAGTAAACGAGGTTGTCCATATCGTTGCGATTACTGTGAACACGGTGCGGCAGCTAGTAAAAGCATTATTAGAATTAGTAATGACAGACTGGATAAAGAAATAGAACTTTTCAAAAGGTGTAATGTGCGTGATATAAATGTACTAGATGCTACTTTCCTGCTGAACGAACAAGATAATGATACATTAGAACATCTATTAAGTATAGACAGTTGTAAAAATATTTGTCTGCAAATGCACTTCGATACCGTCAAAAAAGAGAAAGGAGAGCGATTCCTTGAGATTTGCCGAAAACATAAGGATAGAATCTCCCTTGAATTTGGTTTACAGACTATTCATAAAAAAGAGATGGAAATATTGAAAAGGAAAAATAATATCCATCATGTTGAAACTGTAATGAAACAATTAAATGATGCTGAAATAAAATACTCAATCAGTATCATTTTCGGCATTCCATATCAAACTGTGAACTCATTTCGCCAAACAATAGAGTTTATAGAAAAAAATAATTGTCACGAATTTGACGCATATCCCCTTCGATTACCTAGAAATTCTATAATGAGAAAAAGAATGGATGATCTAAAAATCAAAGAATTTCAGGGGAAAAGTTTTCCCGTATGCTTTGTTAATGAATGTTGTTCTTTTGATCAATCAGAATGGAGAAAAATGTATGATATTGTTGTATCTAAAACGGATAAACCTCCATTTTGCGGAGATCCAATTGAAGCAATAAAACCAATATCCGAAAAAATGCTGTCTACTTACTTAAATGGAGGTATTCATTGCAAAATAAAAAGTCAACAATATAATTGTAGTAGAAGTATATTTTTTGAAGTATAACATGCCGATTCTTTATTCCGTCCGTCGTATGACAATTTACAGTCGGTAGTTGTGGGATTAAAAACGACTTCGAGGGCAAATTTCGACAGGCGGGCTTCGATATAACGGGGAGCGGCGGCTCCGTCGCCGGTCAGGATATTTCCCCAGTTTCCCTGGCGGTCGACCAGCAAATCCTTTTCTCCCAACTGCACCAAAGCGTCGCCGATAGATGCGTCGCCGTGCGGGTGACGGCTGCGACTTTGCAATCCCACTACGTCACCCGGAGCCGCGATAGCGGCGCGGCAATCCGGAGAAAAACCCCACCCCGTCATTGCGAGGGCGAAGCCCGAAGCAATCCAGCCTCCTTTTTCTCGAAAAAGACAATCTTTTTCAAGAAAAGGACAATCTTTTTGATGCCCCGTAACCGTTTTTTGCTGGATTGCTTCGCTTCGCTCGCAATGACGAGTACGGCGCAATGACGAGGTGAGGATGGAATGACGCGCCAACAAAAAACCCGACAAGTCATCACGACTTGCCGGGTTTAAGAGAAAATTTACTTGCTATGAGTTACTCCTGTTTTACTTTTTTAGCCCAGCCCGAACTGCCTTTAACAATCAATATCTGTTCGGAATTGGGAATGGTGAAGGAGGCTTTACCTGCCGGCTTGCTTACTTTGTCAAGCAGTTCTCCCGACAGGGTATAAACCTTTATTTGTTCGGCGACCGGCGAATCTATATCCAGGATTTTATTGTAGAATCTGACGGTTACGAACGAAGATTCATCAACAGTCGAAATATCCGTTTGCTGTACAATGGTCAGCATTATGGAAACACTCTCGGCGGCAAAATATTCGTCGTTGCCGTCCTGGTGAGCGGTGATAATAGCAGTACCTATGTTGCGTGGTATAACAATAGTATTCTCACCCATTTGCAAAAGATCCGCTACAGTAATGCCGGAAGGATTTTCAATTGTGTAGCTGACCGGCAAGCCGGACGTAGCATGTGCTTGTTGCAAAATGAATGCATCCGTCGCGCTGAAAGGTCTTGTAATATTATTCGAATAAAAATCAATAATACTTTGCGGCTTCTTCGATACCGCCGCCGATACCGTTATTCCGCAGTAATCCATTTCGCCGCCGTCCGCTGTTCTGACCCAAACGATAGACGTACCGGTGGATGTGCCGGTTATTATGTAGCTTGTATCACTGAGATGAAAAATGGAAACGCCGTTGCCTTCTTTTCCCCAAGTTACGCTCCTGTTTGTAGCATCAAGGGGAAAAACGGTTGCTATCAGCGTATCGCTGCCGCCAACAGACAAATTAAGTGTTTTCTTATTCAGGCTGACGCCTGTAACGGGAGAAGTCACAGTCAACGTGCGAGTGAGCGCAGGAGCAGGATCGTAGTTGTCGTTGCCTGCCTGATTGGCGGTGATTGTTGCCGAGCCTGCGCCAACTGCAATAATTTTATTATTTGCAATTCTCGCCACAGCAGGATTGGAACTTGTGTAGGTAACGGGCAAGCCCGAACTGCTGATTGCCGTAAGGTTAATTTCTTCGCCTAAGAGAACCGATGTATTGGCAGAAAGGAAACCGGTAATGTTTTGCGGCGCCTTCGATACTGTTACCACGCAGTGATCCGCCGCTTCGCCGCCGTCCGCTGGCATGACCAAAACCCCAGCCTCACCGACTGATGCGCCGGTTATTCTACAACTTGTATCGCTGATCTGTATGAGGGTGACGGCATTGCTGGTACTTGTCCAAATTACGCTCCTGTTTGTAGCATTATCCGGAGAAACGGTTACTATCAGCATATCACTTCCGCCAACAGACAAATTAAGTGTCTTCTTATTCAGGCTGACGCCTGTAACGGGAACAGTAGGAATAGCCGTCCATTTTGCATAGAGAGTCGTGTTGTCCGTAATAACATCAACAGAAAAGTTCCATGGACTCGTACAGCCGCTGTCTTTATACCAGCCGCCGAAAATATATCCTTCCGCTGTCGGATTTGCCGGTTGTTCCAACTTTGATCCTGCAGTGACCCCAATCAGGGAGGCTATCTGTGTTCCGTGTCCCTTCATGTCGTATGATACGGTACGGCTCAACGGCGGTACTATGCTGCCATTGACGATGATACTGCCGTTGTTTGTCAGCGAATAGCCTGTGTGATTAAGTGTCCACCCCGCCGGTATGGTGAGCGTGGCGCCTGCGGGAACGATAAAGGCGGTACGCAGTGTGATGGTTCCATG
>JAIRKG010000069.1 GCA_031260235.1 Dysgonamonadaceae bacterium
TAAAAACAAACTGTTCTCCCTCCCCGACAACACGGTCGTTTATCCCGGACACGCAATATCCTCGACAATCGGCAAAGAAAAACGGTATAATCCTGAATTGAGGTGACTGTAAGCCGCCCGCCGGTGACCCGCCCCCGGTCTTAATTTTACTCTCCGCATCTGCCTGTTTTTTCTTTCCATTTCAATGACCTTTGCCGGCGCTTTGTTGCAATGTAATCTCCCTCGCACAAATTCTCGTGTATAATTTTCACCCTAAATATGATTTTGCGAGATTGGGAAAAGGTTTTACCTGTGTGAATTTGACCAATATGCGACAGTTTTATCTACCGTTCTTTAATTCGTGCAGAAAACCACAAAGCGCGAGAGGTTTATATGAACAAAGCCGCCGATGTAAATAATCAAATTGTACTTATTTTGCATCATTTTAATACCGAAAAGTACCAGCGTCGATACAAAAAGCGTCGACGCCGATGAAAAAAAGGTCGGCGTCGAGGAAAAAAAGGTCGACGCCGAGGAAAAAAAGGTCGGCGTCGAGGAAAAAAAGGTCGAAGTTGAGGAAAAAAAGGTCGACGTCGAGGAAAAAAAGGTCGAAGTCGAGGAAAAAAAGGTCGAAGTCGAGGAAAAAAAGGTCGAAATCGAGGAAAAAAAGGTCAAAGTCGAGGAAAAAAAGGTCAAAGTCGAGGAAAAAAAGGTCAAAGTCGAGGAAAAAAAGGTCGACGCCGAGGGCGGAGTGGCTTGCAATGATGTGTGGAGCGGGGCGTTGGGGGGCGGTAGCCCCGCAGAGGGGGTAGCGGAAGCCCCCCGCAGGCGGCGGAATCGGGGGGGTGTCTTCCCCCGCGAGATTAATTTTTAATTGTGGGGCGTTTTTTTCTCCGGATTTCTTCACAGCTTCGCAGTTCGCAATGGCGGGGTGAGGCAATGACGGGGGTTTTTCTCTGGATTGCTTCACTGCTTCGCAGTTCGCAATGACGGGGTGAGGCAATGACGGGGGTTTTTCTCCGGATTGCTTCACTGCTTCGCAGTTCGCAATGGCGGGCTTGTTTTTCTGGATTGCTTCGGACTTTGTCCTCGCAATGACGAGTATGGTTCTGTTTGCCGGATTACTGTCGCTATGTGGCTCGCAATGACGCCATGCCTCAAGACTTCATTGCTGTTAAAAAAAAGCACAAATTAAAAAAGCGGTGGATTCACACTCGCCGCTTTTCAAAACATCTATCTGTTAACTTTGAAATATCGCTTGAAAAAGTTGTGCGGAAATATTGTCGCCGGTGGCTTGTGGAAAAAGGTATTGCCGAACAAATTGAAGTTTATTCCAGTCGCTTCTCCCGAATTTTAGGGTCGGGGTTTAACATGAAAATCTGTGTTCATTTTAAACTCTCTTAACTCGTAATTCATCAACCCGCTTCTGCAAAGTCTTAATTTTACTCTCTGCATCTGCCTGTTTTTTTCTTTCCATTTCAATGACCTTTGCCGGCGCTTTGGAAACAAAATTTTCATTACTTAATTTACCGAGCACGGAGTTCAGGAATCCCGTCTGATATTTTAGTTCTTCCCTCAGTTTGGACAGTTCTTCTTTCTCATCAATGGCGTTTCCCAATGGAATTGCAAATTCGGCAGTTTTTACGAGGAAGGAAACAGCGCCTGTCGCTTTTTCCGCGGTTTCTTCGATAGTTGACAGGTTCGCCATTTTCTTTAATACCGGATAATAGACCGGATTAAATGTTCCGATTACCTGCAAAACAAGGCTTTCTTTGACGGGGATATTCTTCTCTGTTCGAATCGTCCTGATTTTGGAAATGATTTCTTTTACGTCTTCAAAGTCGGCGGTCAGCGAGTCTGTCAAATCGGACGGTGAACTTGTAGAGCCGGCCGATACCATAATACTCTCGCCCGGCTTCCGTTCTTCCAGCGCCTGCCACAATTCTTCCGTAATAAAAGGCATAAACGGATGCAACAACCTCAACAAAGCGTCGAAAAAGCCCAAAGTGATTTGATATGTCTTCGCATCAATCGGTTGCCCGAAAGCGGGTTTGATTATTTCCAGATACCAGGAGGAAAATTCATCCCGGAAAAGTTTGTAGATTTCCAACAATGCTTCGGAAATGCGGTATTTGGCGAACAAATCATCAATTTCGGCAATTGTTTTTTGCAAAATGATTTCAAACCATTGAGTTGCGATTTTGTTGCAGGACGGTGGAGACGACAGGGGTGAATAATTATTCGCCCCTGCGTTTGCCTCAACATTTTCACCAACGATATTCCAACCTTTTACGAGGCGAAAGGCGTTCCAAATTTTGTTATTAAAATTCCGCCCCTGTTCGCACAGATTTTCATCAAACAGAATATCATTGCCCGCAGGAGCCGAAAGCATTAAACCCATTCTCACACCGTCTGCGCCATATTTGTTTATCAACTCAATCGGGTCGGGCGAATTGCCTAACTGTTTCGACATTTTCCGCCCAAATTTATCGCGTACAATGCCTGTAAAATACACATTCCCGAAACATTCCCGCCCGCGGTATTCATAACCCGACATAATCATTCGCGCCACCCAAAAGAAAATAATATCAGGTCCCGTAACCAAATCGCTTGTCGGATAATAATAATTAATATCTTTATTATTGGGATTATTGATGCCGTCGAAAACCGAAATCGGCCATAACCACGAGGAAAACCAGGTATCCAACACATCTTCGTCTTGGCGCAAATCTTCAATTGACAACGGATAATTGACAGTGGACAGTGCTTTTTGATAGGCTTCTTCCTTTGTTTCGGCAACAACAAATCCGCCTTGCGGCAAATAATAAGCGGGAATTTGATGTCCCCAATACAGTTGCCGCGAAATATTCCAGTCCTTAATATTAGTCATCCAATGGCGATAGGTATTCTTAAATTTATCGGGGTAGAATTTAATCGTATTGTTTTCGACCGCTTCCAAAGCCGTTTCGGCTAAATCGGATGTCTTCAAAAACCACTGCATCGATAATTTGGGTTCGATGGGTACATCCGTGCGTTCCGAAAATCCCACTTTATTGGTATAGGGTTCCACCTTTTCAAGCAAACCGGCTGCTTCGAGGTCGCTTTCGATTTGTTTGCGAACGGTGAATCTGTCCATTCCGGCATACATCGCTCCGCTTTCATTCAGCGTGCCGTCATCATTAAAAATATCAATGGATTGTAAATTATATTTTTGTCCAAGCATATAGTCATTCACGTCATGAGCCGGCGTCACTTTGAGGCAGCCCGTGCCAAACTCCATATCGACGTATTCATCTTCAATCACAGGAATTTCGCGGTTGATGATCGGAACAATCACGCACTTGCCTTTCAGCCATGCCGTTTTGGGGTTGTTGGGGTTGATGCACAAGGCAGTATCGCCGAAAATGGTTTCGGGGCGGGTCGTGGCGACAAGAGCTACTCCTTCCGGAGAACTTTGGGTGGCCACTTTATAGCGTAAATAATACAATTTTCCATTCTGTTCTTTATAATTCACCTCTTCGTCGGACAATGCCGTCAGCGCCTTCGGATCCCAGTTCACCATACGGACGCCGCGATAGATTTTACGCTTTTCATAGAGATCGCAGAAGACTTTAATTACCGATTGAGAGCGGGCTTCATCCATCGTGAAACAGGAGCGCTCCCAATCGCAGGAGCAGCCGAGTTTTTGCAGTTGTTCGAAGATAATTCCACCGTGTTTGCGCGTCCATTCCCATGCATGTTCAAGGAATTGTTCGCGAGTGAGGTCGGTCTTTTTAATGCCTTCGCCGACTAATTTAGAAACGACTTTTGCCTCCGTAGCAATCGAAGCGTGGTCGGTTCCGGGAACCCAGCAAGCATTCTTTCCATTCATCCGGGCGCGGCGCACTAAAATATCCTGGATCGTATTGTTAAGCATGTGTCCCATGTGTAAAACGCCGGTTACATTGGGTGGGGGAATAACAACCGTATAAGGTTCGCGTTCATCAGGCTCAGAGTGGAAAAACCTGTTTTTCAGCCAATAATCATACCATTTTACTTCTACTTCGGATGGGTCATATTTTGTTGCAATGTTCATTGTAGATTGTATTTAACTAAGGTTAATTCGGGGGCAAAAATACAAAACAGTTTTGAGTTAAACAATAAACAAATTACTATCTTTACACTCCTATACAAAAAGAAAATTACATCAAACGCACTTATGAAAATCCTCCGACTAAATTTCAAAAACATAAACTCCCTCGCCGGCGAATCGCAAATTGATTTTACACTCCCGCAATTTGCCGCTAACGGTATTTTCGCCATAACCGGCAAAACGGGTGCCGGAAAAACTTCGATTCTCGACGCTATATCGCTCGCATTATTCGGTAAAACGCCGCGGGTGGAAATTACGGGGCAAAACAATGACGTAATGACGCACGGAACAAGCGATTGCTATGCCGAAATCGTGTTTGAGGTAAACGGAAAGAAATGGAAATCGTCATGGAAACAGGAACGGACGCGAACCGGAAACCTTAAACCCGTCAATCGCCAAATTGCCGATGTCGATGATAAAATTATTGCCGACCATGTGCGCATTTGCGACGGGAAAATTGTTGAAATTCTCGGTCTTACATTTGAACAGTTTACCAAAGTAGTGATGTTGGCACAGGGAAGTTTCGCCGCGTTTTTGCAAGCCGATAAAAACGATAAGGGCGAACTGTTGGAGCAAATTACTGGAACAGAAATTTACGGCGAAATATCGAAAAAAGTGTTTGAACGAAACAAAACGGAAAAAGAAAAATTAGATAAAATCCTTATTGAACTTGGCGCAATCAAAATTCTTTCGGATGAGGACACAGCCGCTTTGCAAAACGAAATCGCCGAACTCGAACTACAGAAAACAACAATCGACAGCGAATTACAAAAAATAGAAACCGCAAAAAAATGGATTATTGATTTAAATAACTTGCAAAATCAAATAGCAGAGGCGCAATCAAAATTGCCGGAATTGCAACAAAAAGCCGAATCGGCACAAGCTCTGTGTAAACAATCGGAAGATGATTTGCAAAAAATAAAAGATGAAAAAGCCGAAACTGAAAAAATATTGGTTAAAGTCCACGAATTAGACACTAAAATTGCCGAAAAAACCAAATTGCTGGATCCCGTTTTGAAAGCAATCAACGAATTGACGCAGCAAAACGCCGAATTATATCAAGCATTTGAAAAACAAAACAATCAATTGAAAAAATCGCAAAAAGCATTGATTGAAAAACAGAATTGGGCGGCGGAAAATAAAAAATACGAATCGTTAATCGGGCAATATACGGCAATTGAAAATCAAAATGCAGATGTTTTGACCGCCCAAAATGATTTATATAATAAACGGAAAGAGTTTGAAGCCGCCCAAAAAGAATTGTCTGATAAAGTAGTGGATTTACAAAAGTCGCAATCCGATTTTGTAGAAAAAGAAACTGCATTAAATAAGAAATTTCAGGAACTTGAGACAAAAAAAACAGAAATGGTTGAAATTCTTTCACCAGACGGTGCGAGGCACAGCCTCACACCGTCTATTTTTACCGCAGATTTATACTCTGTTGCCGTCGGTTTTAACCGACGGTTATCAGAAGCAAAAGAGACCGTCACAAATTTCGGTATCCAAATCAAAAACCTGATTGACGTTGAAACCTCCATTTCCGGCAATCAAACCGAAATCAACAATTATACTACTGCCATTTCCGCTTGCGAACAAACCGAAAAACAACTGTTGCAAACTGTTTCCGACAATAAAACCATAGCCGCAAACCTTGAAAACCAAATCACCATGCTTAATGAAAATATAAATCTTACCAAAATAATTCAAAGTTTGGAAGATCATCGCCGGACGTTGAAAGACGGCGATCCATGTCCATTATGCGGCGCGTTGAAACATCCTTATGCCGTTGGAAATGTTCCTCAGTCGAATGGAAAGGAAACGGAACTGAAAAACTTAAAATTGCAATTTCAAACCATTTCAACAACCATTCGAGAGAATGAAAAAACGCTGGCAAAATGTATTTCCGATAAGGAGAATTTCCTATATAATAAGGAAAAAGAGGAACAAGCCTTGTCGGTAAACAAAGAAAACCAAATCGCCGTTTTAAATCAAATCCAGATTTTACAACCCGATTTCTCGCTTGCTGACGCTAATCTCAAAGAAACCCACGCTCAAACAACGCAAAAATGCCTGCAAATTTCTGCGTTGATAGCAAAAGCAACCGATTGCGAAAATATAATCGGAAAAATCCAAAATGAAGAAATTCCAACCCTTCAAAAAGCAAAAGAAACGGCAGAAAAAGCAAAAAATGCTGCCGAAACGGCGCAAAAATTAGCCGGACAGCAAGCACAAATCAAACAAACGCTCGCCGAAGACGCAGAAAAAATCTACACGAAAAAAAAAGCCGAACTGCAAAACCGCCTGAATGAATATGGCACGGAAAATATCGCCGCATTAAAAAAACAACTTGATAATTGGAACGGAAATCAAAGCGCAATCAATGAACTGACCGTGCAAATCGGGCAATTGAATACCGACCTTGCCGCAACAACCTCAAACATGGAGAACAACCAAAAACAAATGCAAGATAAAATTGCCGATAAACAAAACATCGAAACCGATAAACAGAAACTGTCGGCGGAACGCTTCGAAATTTTCGGCGATAAACAGATTGCCACCGAAGAATTCCGCTTAAAAATCTTGTATGAAACCGCCGAAACTACTAAAACTGCTACCGAAACCGCTAAAACAGATGCCAATACGGAACTTATAAAAACCCAGGCTATTATTACCGGAAAAGAGAAGGAACTGACCGAAAAACAAGCACAGAAACCGACTGACCGATCGCTCGAAGAATTACAAGTCGAATTGAATGAAAAGAAGCCACAAAGCGACGGAATTTCTCAACAAATCGGCGCTATCCGTCATTCACTGGCTGCGAACGACGAAAACCTGAAAACCAGCGGCAAAAAACTGAAAGACAAAGAAAATCAACAGCAAATTTGCAATCATTGGGGCGGGTTGAACGAACTTATCGGCTCTGCCGACGGCAAAAAATACCGCAATTTCGCCCAGGCATTGACCTTTGAACATTTAATCGGACTGGCAAACCGGCAGATGCAAAAAATGAGCGACCGTTACCTTTTGAAAAGGGTTGGAGATGCTGCAAATCCTTTTGAACTGTCGGTAATTGACAAATTTCAAAATTGCGGGGAACGCACTGTGCAAAATCTCTCCGGCGGCGAAAAGTTTATTGCATCCCTTTCCCTGGCGCTTGCTTTAGCCAATATAACAGGTAAAAACATGAAAATCAATTCCATGTTCATCGACGAAGGTTTCGGAACGCTCGATTCCGATTATCTCGACACGGCGCTCTCTGCGCTTTCAAACCTGCAAAATGAAGGCAAACTGATTGGCGTAATCTCCCACCTTACGGAATTGAAGGAGCGCATTGCCGCGCATATTGACGTTGTTCCGGCTGGGAATGGGCTTTCAAAGATTGATATGAAAATTTATTAAAGATTTCACGTATACTTGTACCGTATTATAAAATCAAAAATTATAGTAACAATAACACTAATTTACGATAAATAATACAAATGTAAAAAAGAGAAAAGTTTATCGGATACATACTCCCTGAAAAACAGCAAAACACTCACGACAAACGGTAAACGAAAAATGGACACTATGTCCACAATCGTTTACCGTTCATCATTTACCGTTTAACAAAACTTTCAATCCACATTCAAAGTAACGCGCTTAAAACAGGTTACCGTCAAATCTTTGTTTTGTTTCTGCAAATATGCCCTGATCGTTATTTTCGTATCTTTCACGAAATCCTGCGATAAAAGCGTAAATTCCTGATAATATTTGTTGAGAGCGCCTTCGGCAATCCTGTCTAATATATTTTCAGGTTTACCCTGTTCGATCGCTTTCTCGCGAGCGATTTTCTTTTCCCTTTCAACAATCGTCATTGGAACCGTATCTTTATCAACGCTCACGGGATTCATTGCCGCAACCTGCATGACAATGTCCTTTGCCACTTGCAGTTCAACGCCTTTCTGATTGAAACCGGCAATCGTAGCCAATTTATTTCCCGGGTGAATATAGGCGATAGTCGTCGGAGCCGTCAGAAATTCATAAGCGCCTAATTCCATTTTCTCGCCGGTAATACCAATACGGTCGGTAATTAATTCCGAAACGGAGCGTTCATCAATCTTGAGTGCCAACAAAGCCTCCGGATTAGCAGGTTTATTTGCCAGGGCAACGTCCAGAATACTTTTGGTTAAAGCGATGAAATCCGCGCCTTTAGCCACGAAATCCGTTTCGCATTTGAGGGCTACGATAGCGGCGAAATCACCATTGACAGCTGCCAATACGCAACCTTCCGAAGCCTCGCGGTCTTCCCGTTTTGCGGCAACAGCCTGCCCTTTCTTACGAATGATTTCTACTGCTTTTTCAAAATCTCCTCCCGATTCGTTCAGTGCATTTTTACAATCCATCATGCCTGCACCGGTCATTTTACGCAAATGCGTAATATCAGCTATTGTAACTGCCATAGTGTTTCTTAATTTTTATTGCTTATTACTCTTAAATTATACCTCTTCGTCGCCAACGAATTCTACGTTTTACATTCAAAGCTTCTCGTCGTCCTTTGCAAGGATTTTTTTCTCTATTTTTATTCGCCTTTCCCTACGAACGAGAACTCGTTCTGCAGTTCCTCCGGCAGGCGAATCTATTCTTTCGATTTTACATTCTTCCAAACCTTCGTTGATTGCGTCGCAAAGTGCGCCCAAAATTATCTCAATTGATTTGGTTGCATCGTCATTGGCGGGAATCACAAAATCGACGCTACTCGGGTCAGAATTGGTATCCACAATAGCAAATACCGGAATACTCAAGCGATTGGCTTCGGCGACGGCAATGTGTTCTTTCATCACATCAACAACGAACAAAGCCGAAGGAAGACGGGTCAAATCAATGATAGAACCTAAGTTTTTTTCCAGTTTAGCCCGTTGGCGTGTAATTTGCAATTTTTCTCTTTTGGATAGCTGGTCGAAAGTGCCGTCCTTCGACATTTTATCAATAGTGGTCATTTTTTTTACAGCTTTGCGGACGGTAGTAAAATTAGTTAACATACCTCCCGGCCAGCGTTCTGTAACATAAGGCATACCAACAGAAACGGCTTTATCGGCAACTACTTGTTTCGCCTGTTTTTTGGTTGAAACAAACAATATTTTACGCCCCGATTTGGCGATTTGTTTTAACGCGGCTGCGGCTTCGTCTATTTTTGCGGCCGTTTTGTATAAATCAATGATATGGATACCGTTACGTTCCATAAAAATATAGGGAGCCATCAAGGGATTCCACTTCCGTTTTAAGTGTCCGAAGTGAGAACCGGCTTCCAATAACTGTTCAAATGATACTCTTGACATTTTGTTTAATTTTTAGCTGTTTACATTCTTTTCTGTTTAAAAACCAACCGCCAGGTAGTTGTTCAAACCATTGGCAGAACAAGTCCCAACAGGTTTAGATACTAAACTTTTTTCAATTATGAATTACGTGGTTACCAATTGTAATTCGTAATTGATTATCGTTTTGAGAATTGGAATCTCTTTCGTGCTTTAGGTCTCCCCGGCTTTTTCCGTTCTACTTCGCGTGGGTCGCGGGTCATAAAACCTTCGGATCTCAAAGCAGATTTACCTTCCGGATTAATTTTTACCAATGCGCGGGCGATACCCAAACGGGCGGCCTCGGATTGACCTTTATAACCACCACCCTGCAAATTGATCGCAATATCGTATTGTTCGGCAACGCCTAATTTATTTAAAGGTTGCTTAACAACATACTGAAGCAGGGACGAAGGAAAATAGACTTCAAGTTCACGTTTGTTGATCAGAATTTTTCCGGAGCCTTCCTTAACGTAAACGCGAGCAATTGCCGCCTTACGTCTTCCTAATGCATTTATTACTTCCATTTATTTTATTTAAGAGAATTAATATCAATCGCTTTGGGTTGCTGAGCCTCATGTTTGTGAACAATTCCATCATACACATACATATTACTAAGAAGTCGGGCGCCCAGTTTATTTTTGGGAAGCATCCCTTTCACCACTTTCCGGAACAAACGGTCGCTACCTTTTTTCTGCAAATCGGTCGGCGTGCGCTCTTTCTGTCCGCCGGGATAGCCTGTGTAAGAAAGATAAATGCGGTCTGTCCATTTATTTCCGGTTAATACTACTTTTTCAGCATTGACAATGATCACATTATCACCGCAATCCACATGAGGCGTAAAATTCGGTTTATATTTACCGCGCAGGAGTTTCGCTACTTTCGAAGCCAAACGTCCCAAATGTTGCCCCTCTGCGTCAACCACAACCCATTCTTTATCGACGGTCGCCTTATTGGCGGAAATGGTTTTATAACTTAAAGTATCCACTTTTAATTTTTTTTTGTTTGTTAATAAATCATTCGCTACAATTATTTTCCTTTTCGACAAACAGATTTTTTGGAATAAAAAGGTAAAAATCAAGTGCTTAATATTTTTTGAATAATAATTGGACTGCAAAGCTACATATTTTTATTTAAACAGACAAAAAACCGTCTCAAAAATTTTGAGGCGGTCTTTTTCAGTTCATTTTTGTAACTGCTTACTCAGCTGGAGATTCAGCAGGAACTTCAACGGGAGTTTCAGCCGGTTCAGTTGCTTCTTCTTGTACGGGTTCCGTAGCGGGTTCTTCAATTTGTACCGGTTCCTGAACAGGCGCTTCTTTTGCTTTGTTTGAGCAAGCGCTAAATGCAACAACGACTGCCATTGCAAAAAATAACACTAATTTTTTCATTTTCCTAAATAATTAAAATGATTTATGATTATTACAGATTTTCTTTTGGAAAACCGTCGCAAAGATAAACATATTATTTAATTTGTTGCATAATATATTTTATTTTTTTTGTTTTTTTGAAAAAAATCTATTTTTACCTATACAAATATCGTTTTTTCATCTATTGAATTCATCTAAACTTTTGCATTCAACTCATTTTTTTGATGAAAATAACCATAAAAAGTTTTTTCTATCTGTTTGCGCCGCTTTTACTATTCATCTTCCTTAAAACATTATCATGGCGTTGAATGTAACGATTATAATCCTCTAAAATTGACTTGTGTTTTTCCGGATAGATATCTTCGTAAAATTGCAACAGGTAACCCATGTAATACAGATCATTATTGACGTCTTTTTGTATTGTTGCGTATTTCTCGTCACTGAGCCTTACAAACCAGTTCAATTCTTTTAAAACGGATTCCAGCATAATATCATTGATTTGTTTGGTTTTTGCCGTATCTCCTGCCTGAAAGTAAGCCTGAGCGATTTGGTTCATGGAATAAAAATCGTAAGGTACATTGTAATCGGGAATTGATTTCACGCCATAATCCAAGACTTCAATAGCCTGTTCTTTCTTGCCTTCCGCTACCAAACGAGTCCCTAATACGCCAAACATCGACCGGAATACTTTTGCCATGCGCATGGCTTGAGAATCAATAAACAGTCCCGGTGTTTCCAGATTTCCCCAACGATATTTTTTCATCAGGTTTTCATACATAATATCCGTATCAATATTTCTACCATTCCGAGTTACATCGTAAGGCATAATCCTGTATGCGATTCCATCCTGGCGGAAATAATTTTCCAAGCGTAAATATTGTTCGGGACCTACGGTACTTGCAAAATAGAACGGGCGAGACCAGTTTTCGTTATTCCGCAACATATCAAGAATGATCATTTCCGGCTTGGATAAGGCAAATTTTCCCTGCGCAATTATTTCCTGTTTGGAATTATATTTAGGACCGAGGTAAATATATACTCTGTCCGTCAACCAATCGGCCTGTTCCGATTTTACAACCCCCGACTCGATTACGGCGTCCGTATCGACGGGAATATAAAGCAAATTGGTACGAATATTATCCAAAGGCGGATACTCCCCTACCCTCTTTACGCGATTATCGTCGGATTTAACTCGTGCCAAAGCGTAAGACACATCCTGCGGTTTGTCGCTCGGATCGAGAATATAAGCTGCTTCATGTTTTCCTTGTATATACTCTGATTTTTCCCAAGAAATGGGAAGCGGCGCAGACTCGTATGCCTGACGTTTCATTTGGTCAATATACCAATCGGTTTGCAAATAACTCAAATTACAAACCCTGACATCTGTGCGATATCCTTCCACTTCTTGAGCATACCAAAGCGGGAAAGTATCGTTGTCGCCCATTGTAAAAATAACTGCGTTGGGTTCGCAAGTTGCAAGGTAATTAAACCCGAAGTCGCGACTGAGGTATCTTTTCGAGCGGTCGTGGTCATCCCACGTCTGTGAAACCATTTGAACGGGAACCAGCAGACACAATACACCGGCAATAATCGTAGCCGGCAATGCTGGAAGCTTTGCATATTTACATAATGCCTTTTCAATCATGCCGACCCCCAATCCAATCCAAATACTGAAAGCATAGAACGACCCGGCATAGGCATAATCCCGCTCGCGCGGCTGATTGGGCGTCTGATTTAAATAGATCACAATCGCCAAACCGGTCATAAAAAACAGAAAAAATACAACCCAAAAATCCTGCATTCCCTTTTTCCCCGAACATATCTGAAAAAATATGCCCAAAAGACCCAACAAAAGCGGTAACATATAAAATCTGTTGTAGCCTTTGTTTTTAGCGATGAAATCGGGCAAATCATCCTGCGGTCCTACGCGCAGGCTGTCGATAAATTTAATACCGCTGATCCAGTTTCCGTTAGCAACTTCGCCGTTTCCCTGTACTTCATTTTGCCGTCCCGCAAAATTCCACATAAAGTATCGCCAATACATAAAGTTAACTTGATAAGAGAAGAAAAATTTGAGGTTTTCATAAAAAGTCGGCATAATCGCTACCTTTGTAGGTCCACCGTCAAATTCCTTATATCTGACTCGTTTCCCTTTGAAATTAGTCCATTCTTTGTAAATTTCCACATGCTCTTTGCTGTACATACGCGGGAAAATCGTACACAATTCATCCGGATATATAAGAGATTCACTTCTTCTGGAAATAAAATAGCGATCTTTTTCTTTCGGATCGTTTTTGACAATTTGCGTCCAAACGGGACCATTATCTTTTGTTGCGGAGACCAACAGATTTCCTTCCTTTTTCTTCTTTGAATCGGCAACGAAAGTCTGCCCGTAAAGCACAGGCGACTGCCCGTATTGTTCGCGAGACAAATAATCCCTCAATGTAAAAATATCTTCCGGTGAATTTTGATCCATAGGCGTATTCGCCGCAGAACGAATTAAAATGAGCGCATAAGACGAATAACCGATAGTTATAACGATCAACCCAATCAAAATTGTATTGAGCGCTATCGGATTTAGTTTCTTGCTGTTGAAAAAGTAAATGCTTAAGCCGGCAAAAATTACGATTCCTGCCAACACGCGATTCCCGAGAAACGGAATCCCCAGCAAAGCAACTGAAAGCAAGAACGCAACCTTTGCCCTCGATGGATTGTATTTTTCCTGCATAGTTTCACGAATGCCCCAGGCAAGAACGGCAAAAACCAGAACGATATAGAAAGCAAGCCCCGTATTGTAAGGCAAACCGAAAGTATTAACAAACAATAATTCAAACCAGCCGGCTACTTTTACCAGTCCCTGAATAATGCCGAAAAGCATAATGCCCACAATCACAAAAGAAACCAATAGAGCCACAAGCGAACCTTTCAGATTCGGGTTGGGATATTTCTTATAATA
>JAIRKG010000098.1 GCA_031260235.1 Dysgonamonadaceae bacterium
AAAACATTCAGCCATACGCTGACGTTTTCCTTGAAAGCACTGGGAACACCTGCCGTTGCCCGTGCCTCGCGGGCAATTGCGTTGTGGAGATTGCCGCCGTCAATATCTGCCAAAATTACGGGAGATTCCTGCAAAAGCGTCCATAAATAGCGGGTCAGGATTTTGTTGGCATTGCCCAAGCCCGCGTTGATGTCGCTGCCTGAATGTCCGCCGTTTAATCCGCCGACATGCACATCAAACCAGAAATAATTGTCCGGCGGCGTTATTTTTGCGTAGTGGAAAATGCCGGTTGTGTTTTTTCCTCCGGCGCATCCGATACAAAATTCGCCCCATTTTTCGCTGTCAAGGTTTATCAAAATATCGCCTCCCGACAAAAAGTCTTTGGAAAGGGCAAAAGCGCCTGTCAATCCTGTTTCTTCGTCGGTTGTGAAAAGACATTCGATGGGTCCGTGTTCGATGTCTTTCGAGGCAAGGATTGCCAAAGCGGCCGCTATGCCGATTCCGTCGTCGCCGCCGAGCGTGGTTCCACGTGCTTTCACCCATCCATTGTCGATATACGTTTGAATCGAGTCGGTCTCGAAATTAAAAGTTACATCGGCGTTTTTTTCGCAAACAATATCCATGTGTGATTGCAGAATAACGGTTTTCAAGTTTTCTTTGCCCCGGGTTGCCGGTTTGCGAATCAGCACATTGCCGGCAGCGTCTTTCTTCGCTTCCAAACCTTGTTGCCCGGCAAAATCAAGCAGAAAAGTTATTATTTTGTCCTCTTTTTTCGATGGACGCGGGATTTGAGTAATCCGGTCGAAAAAATCCCATAATAAAACCGGTTTTAAGTCTTTTGTTTCCATATAAATTAGTTTTATGAGTTTATTCCTTTGAAACTACAAAGGTAAATGAAATTTAAGGATAATAAAAAAAGGTCATGCGATTCATAATATTTCGTTATATTTGCAACCGCAAATCAATTAAATAAAATTAAAAACAAGTTTATGAAGAAGGCTAATTACATTATTAACGGTATTTTCGCAATAGCAATTATTGTGCTGTTCGTATTACATTTTTCAGGGGGGAAAAGTATGAAACCTATTAGTTACGCTCATGTTGAGGGTGATTCCACTTATCAATCCGTTTTGCCGGTGGCTTATATTCGCACGGATTCTCTGTTGAAAAATTACGGGTTTTTCAATGATTTGAATGAGGCGAGCATGAAAGAGTTGGAAAACCACCGTCTCGACATCAATCAACGCAAGCTGAAGTTTGAAAAGGAAGTGCAGGATTTCCAGCAAAAAGTGCGGTTGAACGCTTTTATCACGCAGGACAGGATGAATCAGGAAAGCTCCCGTCTGGAAAAGACGCGGGACGAGTTGGAAAGATATGCCGCTCAAATCGAACAGAATCTATCCGAAAAACAAATGCGAATGCAGCAGCAGTTACAGGATTCGGTTATAGAGGGACTGAAACTGTTCAATACACCGCAGAAATACCAGATTATTTTCAGCAATATCGGTACGGACAATTTTTATTATGTCAATGATACGTATGATATTACGAAGGAAGTAGTCGATTTCCTGAATGCTCGTTACACACCGGTAGAATAGGATCCGCCGGACAAAAAACAAACTCATGCTGACAGTAGAAAAAATAGGCGGGACTTCGATGTCTCAATTCGGTGATTGTTTGAACAATATTATTATCGGCAACCGCAAAGGGAATGAATTATACAACCGGATTTTTGTCGTATCTGCCTATAATAATGTTACAAACCGGCTTCTGGAAAACAAAAAGACCGGCGAACCGGGCGTCTACTCGAAATTCCTCAACAACGAAGATTATGAACTCGCGCTGGATGAATTGTGCGATAAATTATTCCTTATCAATAAAGGATTTGAATCAATCGGACTGAACGTTCCGGAAGCAGGGCGGTTTATCAGTTTCCGCATCGATCAGGCGAAGACCTACCTGTCGTCCATGTACAAAGTGCTGACTTCGGGATATGTAGAGCAAACGAATCTCTACCTTGCCGCCCGCGAAATTCTGGCTTCCTTGGGCGAGACTCATTCTGCCTGGAATACCGTCAATATACTGAATAACAACGGGATTAACGCGACTTTCATCGACCTCTGCGGATTCGACGGCAACGAGGCGCTGACTATCGACGAACGTATCCAAAAGGCTTTTCGAGACGTTAATTTTTCAAAAACGCTGTGTGCGGCAACAGGCTATACTAAAGGAACGGAAGGCATTATGCGTGCTTTTGACCGCGGATATTCCGAAATAACTTTTAGCAAAATAGCGGTCGAGGTGAAGGCTGACGAAGCCATCATCCACAAGGAATATCATCTTTCGAGCGCCGACCCGAAGATTGTCGGCGTCGAAAAGTCTATTCCAGTCGGAAAAACGAGTTATATCATCGCCGACCAGTTGGCTGACGTAGGCATGGAAGCGATTCATCCCAAAGCGGCTAAACCGCTGGAACTGGCCGGAATAAAAATACGCATCAAGAACACTTTCGAGCCGGAACATCAGGGAACGGTGATTTCCAAAGATTATATCTCGCCCGAACCAAAAATCGAAATCGTTTCGGGAACCGACAAAGTGATTGCCTTTGAAGTCCACGACCCTTTGATGGTCGGCGAAGTCGGCTACGACCTGAAAATTATGGAAATAATGAAAGCGTATCACGTGAGTTATATCTTGAAATCAACCAATGCGAACAGTATTACGATGGTTGTAAACGATAAACCTCATGTACACGAAATGCTGGACGAACTGCGAAAAAAAGTCTATCAACTGACCGTTCACCCCGCCGCAGTCGTCTGCGCAATGGGAACCAATATCGCCCACCCAGGCTTTTTATACCGCGCGACTAAAGCATTATACGAAAAGGGAATCAATATCGAGTGCTTCGGACAATCGCTGAAACAGGTCAATATGCAGTTTGTGATTGCCCGCGACAGGTATGCAGACGCTGTTATTTCGCTGAACGACGTATTATGTATTGATAATCATATATAAAAGACAAAAAGATAAATTCTTATTCTACTATTTGCGGAGAAAATTAATAATCAACCTTATGAATTGGATTACAGAATTATTTATTGGTAGAGGCATGGCACACACTGTTTTTTTGTATGCATTAGTCATCGCCATTGGAATCGGACTTGGTAAAATCAAAGTGTTCGGGGTTTCTTTGGGAATTGCTTTCGTTCTTTTCGCGGGCATACTGGCCGGACATCTCGGATTAAAAGTCAATCATGAAATTTTGCACTTCACGAAAGATTTCGGCATGATTCTTTTCGTATATTCCATCGGTTTGCAAGTGGGACCGGGCTTTTTCTCTTCTTTCAAGACAGGAGGGATTACGCTCAATATGTTAGCCATATCCACTGTATTGCTGGGAATTGCGATAACGATCATCATTCATTTCGTACAGGACGTACCCATGCAAACGATGGTCGGAATCATGTCCGGCGCCGTCACCAATACGCCGGGTTTGGGCGCTGCCCAGCAGGCTTTTTATGATATATCCGGCACGACCGATTCGAGTATCGCTTCGGGTTATGCGCTAACCTATCCTTTGGCGGTGGTCGGGATTATCATTTCCTTTTTATTGCTGCGCTTCTTCTTCGGAATCAAGCAGGAGAAGGAACTGGAACATCTGATTGAGATGTCGGGGTCGGACAGGGAAGCGTTTGAACTGATTTCAATCGAAGTAAAAAATACGGCCGTTTCAGGGAAAAGTATCGGGGAAATTCATCACCTGATCAGCCGGAAATTTGTAATATCCCGTATTTTGCGTGTAAACACCGGCGTCGTGGAAATCGCATCTTCCAAAACGACCCTGAACGAGGGCGACAAAATATATGTAGCCACGACCGCCGCTGATAAAGACGCAATACAGGCTTTTCTGGGAATACCTATTTCGATGCACCCGTATGAATGGGAATTGCTGGATTCGCATTTTGTATCGCGAAGGATACTGATCACGAGGCCTGAAATTAACGGAAAACGGATTACAGATTTGAATTTCCGGAGTAATTTCGGCGTAAACATCACACACGTCAACCGTTCGGGAATCGATCTGGTTGCCGATCCCCATCTATCGTTACGGGTAGGCGACCGCGTGACGGTAGTGGGCGAAGCCAATTCAATCCTAAATGTAGAAAAAATACTCGGCAACCAGATGCGGCGTTTGAACGAGCCGAATTTAGCGGCGATTTTCGTCGGAATATTCCTCGGTGTGCTGTTGGCAAACATTCCGCTTACCATACCGGGCATTCCCCAGCCGGTGAAACTGGGTTTGTCGGGCGGACCATTGATTATCGCCATTCTGGTCGGCGCTTTCGGTCCGAAAAACCATTTGGTAACCTATACGACTACGAGCGCCAGCCTGATGTTGCGGGAATTAAGCATCTGCCTGTTTTTGGTGAGCGTCGGCATCGAAGCCGGCGAGACTTTTGTTACAACAATTATCAACGGAGGTTACGCGTGGATTGGTTATGGCATTATAATTACGATTATTCCGATGTTGGTAGTGGGAACGGTAGGGCGACTGGTTTTCAAATTGAACTATTTTACGCTCATGGGGCTGCTTGCCGGCAGTACCACCGACTCTCCCGCTTTGGCTTATGCCAACGACAGCGCGGAAAATGACGCTCCCTCGGTTGCCTACGCAACGGTGTATCCGCTGACGACGTTTTTACGGGTGATTGGCGCCCAGTTGCTTATCCTGTTTTTTGTTTGATACTCTCATCTCCCCCTTGCGGGTTTTCCACATGTCATTGCGAGCCGCGATAGCGGCGCGGCAATCCATGTTTTATTCTTTTCCGGATTGCTTCGGACTTCGTCCTCGCAATGACGTTTCTTTCTCCTTATTATATATATAAATTCCCCGAAAGGCTTCGGGGAATTTAAGGCTTCTTTTACTTCGTCAAAACTTTCGCCGCTTCATTTCCGTTGCGAACAATCA
>JAIRKG010000097.1 GCA_031260235.1 Dysgonamonadaceae bacterium
GAAAGGTTATCATTCATTAACGCGACGTTCGAAACTTCAATAGCGGTGTCGCTACCAGCCGCTGCCATTGCAATGGAAACGTCCGATGCCGCAAGGGCGGGAGCGTCATTCACGCCATCACCAACCATTGCTACTCTCCGGTATCTTAACTGCAACCGTTTGACGACTTCCGTTTTTCCTTCGGGGAGCAATCCGGCAAAAATCTGTGCGACACCGGTGTGGAAAGCGACATATTGCGCTGCACGGCGGCTGTCGCCGGTAAGTATTACCGGTTCAATGCCCAACGTCCTGATTGCTTTGATTGCGCCGGCGCTTTCGGGTTTGATTTCGTCGGTCAGGGCAATAACGCCTCTTATCTGGCTTCCACAAGTGACGACTACGCAGGATTTGCCTTCCCCGGAAAAACGGCTGGCAAGCGCTTCCACTTCCTGGCTTACTGCCCTATTTTCACCGGCTTCTGCATTCCATTTACCTGCAAATACCGCCTTGTCGCCGCATGTAATGCAATACGCTTTTGCGCCTTTCCCGGCTATGCTTTCAAACTGTCTTATTTTATGCGGTTCAAATCCTTCTTTCAGGCTGCAATCTACAATGGCTTGCGCCAACGGATGTTCCGAAAATAATTCCAAACCTGCGCAGCAGGCGAGCAACTCCTCTTTCGTAGCCCCGTTGAGCGGAACAGCGTCTGAAACAACAGGCTTTCCGCAGGTAATGGTGCGCGTTTTATCCAAACAAATGACGTCTATTTCCGCCATTAATTCAAAGTATTTTCCGCCTTTCACCAGCGCTCCCCTGTTTGAAGCGTTTCCGATAGCCGCATAGACGGCAACGGGCGTGGAAATAACCAGCGCGCAGGGGCAGGAAATGACCAAAAGCGAAATCGCCTGGTTCAACCAAAAAGCCACCTCTTCTTCAAAAATAAATACGGGGACGGCGAATAGCATGGATGCCAACATGATAACAATCGGCGTGTAGGTTGCGGCAAATTGCCGGATGAACTCTTGCGCGTTCGATTTATTGCGTTGAGCTTGCAAGGTCAGTTCGATAATCCGGGAAAAAATAGTGTCTTTGGCTACTTTGGTCGTTCGTATTTCTATAAAACCGTGTTGATTCAGCGTTCCGGCAAAAACGGTTGCACCGACGGATTTTTCTTTCGGAATCGGTTCTCCGGTAATCGACGATTCGTCAACCAGCGTTTCGCCTTCCGTAACAATACCATCCAGCGGGATTTTATTGTGCGGCTTGACTTGCACAATCGTTCCAACCGGAATATCTTCGACAGGAACGGCTTCGGATTTGCCTTTCTCCTGCGCGGTTTGCGGCGCCTCGCCCGCAAGTTTATCCAAAGCCGACATGCTGTTTGCAATGCCGATATCTTCCAACTTTTCACCAAGCATATACAGCACAATAACAACCGCCGCTTCGGAATATTCCCCAAGGTAAAAAGCGGCCGCAGCGGCAATCATCATCAACAGATTAATATTGCCGAACTTTATCCGGAGCAGCGACTGTAAACCGCTCCAAAGAACTTTATACCCAATGCCCAGAATAAATAGTGCATATATATACGGAGCATACGGCATTGGTATTTCTTTGCCGGAAACAGAAAGGATTTCGAGGCTTACCGCAATCAATACGGCAAACAGGAGAAAGATGAATTTTTTGTCTTTGAGAGGGAGTTTCATATAAAATAAATTTTTACGGGGCAAAGATAACACATAATGACGATTATTGATTTTATTTTATTTCCTTTGCAATCAAATAATATTCCTTATATTATGAACCGGATTGTATCAACGTTATTTCATTGGCTTTTTTAGGCAAATGAAGTTTGTAGCATGGTTATGGAAATTTTTTGTATCTTTGCCAATGATTAAAAACAATCATAAAGTTATGACAAACAAAAAAGCATTATTAGTTATCCTCGACGGCTGGGGACTTGGCGACAAAACGAGGAGAGACGTAATATATTCTACGCCAACTCCTCATTGGGACGAGCTGTTGAAAAACTATCCCAATTCCCAATTGCAAGCTTCGGGCGAAAACGTAGGTTTACCCGACGGGCAAATGGGAAACTCCGAAGTGGGTCACCTCAACATCGGCGCAGGCCGCGTGGTATATCAAGATTTGGTGAAAATCAACATCGCTGCCCGCGACAATTCCATTTTTGAAAACCCCGGAATCAAAAGCGCTTATTCTTACGCTAAAGCGAACAATAAAAAAATCCACATCCTGGGATTGGTTTCCAACGGTGGAGTACACAGTTCTTTGGAACATCTTTTCAAACTGACCGACATCAGCAAAACATACGGAATTGACCAAACGTTCATCCATTGTTTTATGGACGGACGCGATACCGACCCTAAAAGCGGCGCCGGTTTTATCCGCGAATTGGAAGAACATTTGAAAGTGGCGACCGGACAAATCGCTTCTGTCGTAGGCCGCTACTATGCAATGGACAGAGACAAACGTTGGGAAAGAGTGAAAGTTGCCTACGATTTGCTGGTATCCGGAATCGGCGTTTCGACCGAAAACCTTGTAGAAGCGGTCGAAAAGTCTTACGCAGACAGCATTACCGACGAATTTATCAAGCCCATCGTACATGTTAAAAATGGGAGCCCTGTGGCAACAATTGAAGAAGGCGACGTGGTGATTTTTTTCAATTTCCGTAACGACCGCGCCAAAGAATTGACCATCGTTCTTTCTCAGCAAGACATGCCGGAACAGGGAATGTCCACAATTCCCAATCTCCAATATTACACGATGACTCCTTATGATCCGACTTTCAAAAACATACATGTACTATTCGATAAAGACAATGTGGATAATACGCTGGGCGAATATCTGTCCAGTTTGGGTTTGAAGCAGTTGCATATCGCCGAAACGGAAAAGTATGCGCATGTAACTTTCTTTTTCAACGGTGGACGCGAAGTGCCTTTTGAAGGAGAAGACCGTATTCTTGTTCCTTCTCCCAAGGTTGCGACCTACGATTTGAAGCCCGAAATGTCGGCATACGAAGTAAGAGATAAATTAGTGGAAGCCATCAAAACCAGGCAGTATGATTTTATTGTTGTGAATTACGCCAACGGCGATATGGTCGGTCATACGGGCGTTTACGAAGCCATTGAAAAAGCGGTAGTCGCTATAAATGCCTGCCTGCAAGACACAATCACAACAGCAAAAGCAAACGGCTACGAAACAATTGTAATCGCCGACCACGGTAATGCCGATTATGCTTTGAACGACGACAATTCGCCCAACACCGCCCATTCGCTGAATCCGGTTCCTTTCATTTACATTTCGGAAAACAAAAACGCCAAAGTAGCTAACGGACGATTGGCAGACGTTGCGCCAAGCATCTTGCACATTCTCGGATTAAAACAACCCGACAACATGACAGGGAAAAACTTAATCTCTTAAATCCACTCCGTGTTATAAATTACCAAACAATGGTCACGAGATGAAAGAAATATAACGGAACAAATCAGCAGTAATCAAAGAGATTAAAATTTTAGAGTATGTGCAGCAAAAAAGACGATAATATTCAAGAAATTGTCAAGCAAAAATTCACCGAATATCTCACTGCCATGCGGTACAGAAAGACACCGGAAAGATATGCAATACTGAATCTCATATACACCGATCCACGTCATTTCGATATGGAGACTTTGTATGAAGCTATGACCAAAAGCAATTTCAGGGTGAGTCGCGCCACACTATACAATACAATGCAGTTGCTCGTCGATTGCAATTTGGTGATTAAACATCAATTCGGTAAAAATCTCTCCGTCTATGAAAGAGCATACAACAATGATTTGCATCACCATTTGATTTGTACAAACTGCCATAAAATTCAGGAATACAAAGGCTATTTTCTGACTGGCGCCATCCAGAGAGAGAGAATGAAACGTTTCAAACCTACGCATTATAACCTGTATATCTATGGTTTATGCAATATATGTGCAAGAGAATTAAAAAAACAACAAAATCTGAATAAAAAATGAATGTTGATGTTTTATTAGGCCTCCAGTGGGGCGACGAAGGCAAAGGAAAGATTGTTGATGTACTAACGCCCGAATACGATATTATCGCTCGCTTTCAAGGCGGTCCGAATGCAGGCCATACCCTGGAATTTAAAGGGAAAAAATACGTACTGCGCTCTGTTCCATCCGGTATTTTTCAAGGAGGGAAAATCAACATTATCGGTAATGGCGTGGTTTTAGATCCCGCATTATTCAAGGCAGAGGTGGAAGCCCTCGAAGCTTCGGGTCATGATTTGACTAAACGATTGTTCATCTCGCGGAAAGCACATTTGATTCTTCCGACTCACCGCTCGTTAGACCTTGCTTCCGAATCCATGAAAGGCAATGGGAAAATCGGGACGACCGGCAAGGGAATCGGGCCTGCCTATACGGACAAAGTAGGTCGTAACGGACTAAGAGTGGGAGATATAGAAACCTGTTTTGAAACAAAATACAAAGAAGCTGTCAACAGACATAAATTCTTATTGCAGCAAATGAATTTCAAATATGATTCGGATTCTTTGGAAAAGGAATGGTTCGAAGGCGTGGAATGTATAAAAAGATTCCAATTAATAGACAGCGACCATTTCATAAATAAAGCGTTACGGGCAGGTAAAAAAGTGTTGGCAGAAGGCGCACAGGGAACTATTCTTGATATTGATTTTGGCTCCTATCCCTTTGTAACATCGTCCAATACCGTATGTGCAGGAGCCTGTACGGGCTTGGGAGTTCCACCCTCCAAAATCGGAAAGGTCTATGGTGTTTTCAAAGCCTATTGCACGCGGGTAGGAAGCGGCCCGTTCCCTACCGAATTATTTGATGAAACAGGTCTGAAAATAAGGGAATTAGGTTATGAATACGGCTCTGTGACCGGACGCCCCAGAAGATGCGGGTGGATTGATTTGGTCGCCATTCGATATGCAATTATGATAGACGGCGTTACCGACTTAATCATGGTGAAATCGGATGTTTTGGACACTTTCGATACGATTAAGGTGTGCGTTGCCTACAATATTAACGGCGTTGAAACGGAAGATTTCCCGTTTGAAATAAACGATTCGGTTAAACCTGTTTATGTGGAACTGCCGGGGTGGAAAACGGATATGACAAAAATACAGTCGGAAAATGAACTTCCCAAAGAGTTTAATGCCTATCTGTCATTTTTGGAAAAAAACTTGGGTGTGAATGTTACGATTGTTTCGATTGGACCCGACAGGGAACAGACCGTTGTCCGGTATAAAGGATAGTCTTGGTATACTATTTGCAATAGTTTAAGAAAAAACAAAATATTTAATTTTTTTACAATGAATACATATTGGATTATATTAATTGGAACAGCAATCGCCGGTTGGTTAGTGCAATGGAATTTGAACAGGAAGTTTGAGAAATATTCCAAAATAGCTTTAAGAAATGGTATGACGGGAAAAGATGTAGCCGAAATGATGCTACGTGAAAATGGAATATCCGATGTCCGCGTGGTAGCGTCGAGCGGCATTTTGACGGATAATTACAATCCAACCAATCATACGATTAGCTTAAGTGAAGGAGTTTATGGAAGCTACAGCGTAACCGCAGCCGCAGTTGCCGCCCACGAAACCGGCCATGCCATTCAACATGCAAAGGCATACGCGCCCTTGAAAATGCGTTCGGCGCTGGTGCCGGTTATCAGTTTTTCTTCGCAATGGGTTACGTGGATTATTTTGGGCGGGTTACTGCTGATGGGTAATGGCCGCGGTATCGGTTCTTCGCTGTTGCTGATTGGTATTCTGCTGTATGCCGCAATCACCCTGTTCAGTCTCATCACCTTACCGGTTGAAATCGACGCCAGCCGACGCGCTTTAGCATGGTTAAGCCAGGCGGGAATTACCGATTCAAGCACTTATGGACCGGCAAAAGTAGCATTGAAATCAGCAGCTTATACGTATGTTGTCGCCGCTTTGAGCGCTTTGGCTACGCTCTTTTATTATATTTCAATTTTTCTTGGAAGAAGACAGTAAAACGTGAACTCTCATAAAATCAAATTACAACTGCTCGGCATCACATTCAGCCAGATACAAGCCGGTGCATATGCACTCGTCTTGACGGAAAAAGAAGGAACACGCAGAATCCCGATTATGATTGGCACCCCCGAAGCCCAGTCTATTGCCATCTTTTTGGAGGGACTTAATCCGCCCCGCCCGATTACGCACGATTTATTTATTTCCCTGACCGAAACGCTGAAAATAAAAATAAAAGAAGTGTCTATCTACAAACATGCCAACGGTGTTTTCTATTCTAAATTAATATTCGACGACGGGAGCAAGGAAATCCAACTTGATTCGCGAACTTCCGATGCTATCGCAATCGCAATCCGTGCCGGCGCAGATATTTACATCACCGAAAAAATTATGAACAAAGTAGCTGTCGAACAGGAAGATGACGAAGAAGACTTCGTCGCAGAGCTGGAAGAAAACCTTAAGAAAACAGACGTTTCCATCGACAACATGAACCTCGAAGAACTGCGCAACGCTTTGGAAGAAGCCGTTACAACCGAAAACTATGAAAAGGCCTCTTCGATTAGAGACCTTATTAAGAAGTTGGAACATTAACCGGCGAAAAATCAAAAATACAACCGCCCCGCCACTCTCTATTAAAAATTAATAGAGAGTGGTGGGGTGGAGAGCAATGACGAGGTGCGAGGCGGGCTATCAGAAATTCCGTGCAATTGCCTCAGCAATATCCATCAATTCTTCCGGAGAAAATTTTTGCCTTTTATTTGAGAAATTCATATCGGATTCTTGGTTAATTGGAATCAAATGAATGTGGGCGTGCGGTACTTCCAGTCCGATAACCGTCACCCCTATCCTCTTACACGGAACGGCTTTTTGTATGGCTTTCGCCACCTTTTTTGAAAAGACAAACAAATCTCCGGCCGTCCGATCGTCTAAATCATA
>JAIRKG010000135.1 GCA_031260235.1 Dysgonamonadaceae bacterium
AAAAAAACAATCAATCGGTAAATGGCAAAAAACAGAAAAAAAAAGAAAGCCCCGGTGGTGCACCGGTCGGCAGCCACGGCGACTAAACCGTCCAAATCTTTTTTGGACGCGCATTTGGCCATGCTGCGGCGTATTCTCCGCGCAACGGGCGAGGACCCTGCGGCGCTTGATGTTTTCACCAAACGCCAGAAGCAGGAATTTTTCCGTGTTGTATCGATGCCGCCCCGTGTGGCTGCTATGCGTGGATACATGGTGCCGCGTCCTTTTATCCGGTATGTACAGGATATGCTGATTAAGTATTTGAAAAGGAAATATTTTAACGAAAAAGAGGGTATAACCTGGATGGATATGGCAACTACCGGATTCTCGGTGTTTTATGCTTTTAACATAGTTTCATTCCGTCCCCTGTTTTCGGAACAGCAATGGGAAGTGGTTAGACGAATAAACAGGACGTTTGAAAAACAAAATATCTATATAAAGCTTTTTGACGAAATAACCTCCTGGATTAGAACTTCGCTGATGATGCTCTCCCAACCGGCATTCCGCATCTACGGATTTGAAATGAGCAAATCGCAACAGGTGGGGTCAATCGGGTTCTGCCAAATGATATATATCGTGACGCATGAAAGCCAGTCGATTCTTTTCAACTACCACAATATGGAACGAAGGGCGTATCGCATGGCTATCGGGAGGTGTATGAACCTGCCTTACAAGGGCGCTACCATTTCGATAAAAAAACTGTATCCGAACATAGAGAAGGACCGGATGCTGGATATTTACATACAGTCACATGCCATTTTCCGTTTCAAGGAGCGTATTGACATGATTGATCCTGTATTGAGGAATCAGTTTTTCGTCTTTTCGCTGATGTTTAAGCAAGTTGTAGTAACCGGATCTGCAGGCTTGCCGCTGATCTCCTGTATCGCGCCCGTCGAAGGAGTTGACGACAAGCCGATCGGCTATTTTGTGCCTACGGTAGACAATGACAATCTGCTGGTGCTGACGATCCTGCCGCTACTCAGCCAAAGTGTACCCGAAGGGCGTATCCTGTATGAACGGCTGCATCTTTCCACGAGTGATTTGAAATATCTGGGGATGGACAAATTGAGTTTCTTCTGCGACGTGGATATAGCACAAATACCCGCCCTGAAACGGGTTTTGTTTGACGAACTGCATTTGGAATATATCCGCGTTATGTATAGCCGGATCAAGGAAACGGACAGAGATGCGCCGTTTGACGAAACGAAAACGCTGTTTGTGAAAAACTTTTTCCTGAAACAGGAAGAATATATGCAACTCACTTCGAATGAGATTCCCGAATCTTTATGAAAAAACTTATTCAAACGATTTTGTTCGCAGTAGTTATATTATTGATATATATGTGTATTTCAAGTATATTCAGATGAAAATTAATATCCCCGACAACATTGATTTGCATGTTCCGAACCGGTATATTCTTACTGTTTATGTTCATCCGGAAAAGTTTTCATTTTCGCTTCATTGCACAAACAGTTTGGAATCCTGTTTCTTTTACAAGGTTGATACTGCCGGACAGACGGACGCTTTTTCAGCGTTTAAAGACCTGTTCTTTGACAATGATCTCTTCGCCCTTTCGTTTCAAAAGACCTGTATACTGGACTTTTCACCGCTGTTTACATACGTTCCGGACGCAATCTATTCAGAGAAATATAAGGAAGATTACATTAAACTTATCTTTTCGGAAAGGACGGGTGTGTTTTTGGATCATGCCGTTCCGGCGGCGAAACTCAGGGTATTGTATCCTGTTTCGGAGCCTGTCCACAACTTTTTCGTCCGATCGTTTGACGCGCCGGAATTTGTTCACTATACGGCGCCGCTCATCACCCATTTTCATTCCCCCGATATAAAGCGCAACAGGCGGCAAATGATTGTCAATACGCATGAAAAAGGGGTTGACGTTTTTTGTTTCTCCAAAAAGTTGTTCCTGTTGGGTAATCATTTTCCCTGTGAAAAACGGCAGGATGCGCTCTATTATATCCTTTATACATGGAAACAACTGAAACTGGACAAGTTTGCCGATTCGCTACTCGTTGCGGGCAATCCGAGCCGGGACATTGAACTAATCGACACATTGAGATTATACCTTCGGCATGTTCATCCGGCGCCTCCGATAATTCCCGACGCGGATATAACCATTCCTTTTGAAATGGCGGCGAACTTCGTTTCATTCGTTTAGGAAATAAACCGATTTAATCGTCTCCGGGAAAATTGTCAACCAAAACCTCCCTGTAAGCGTTAAATATTTTCGACTTGGAAATGAAACCCAGATATTTGCCCGCTTCATCAACAACCGGAAGATTCCACGCTTTGGTATCGTCGAAAATCCGCATGATTTTCTCCATTGGCATGGCAGTCGTGATTTTTGCAGGCGGGGAAACCATAAATTTCTTCACTCTAAAACGATCGTATAATTCCGGACGGAACATAATATTCCGAATATCGTCCAGCAAAACAATGCCCCGCAATACACTGTTATCATCCGTAACCGGAAATACATTCCTGCTCGATCTGGCAATGACTTTCACCATATCGCCCAGGGTCATCTTCGGATGCACTGCTATAAAATCGCTTTCGATAACGGCGTCCAGCGTCAATAGAGTCAGCACCGCCCTGTCTTTCTGATGCGTCAGCAGTTCCCCTTTCTGCGCCAGCCGTATGGAATACAGGCTGTAGCGGTCGAAACACAGAATCGTAACGTAGGCAACGAGGGAAACAATCATCAGCGGCAGGAAAAGTTCAAAGCCGCCGGTCAGTTCGGCAATAAGGAAAACAGCCGTCAACGGGGAATGCATCACCGCCGACATCATGCCGGCCATTCCAATCAACACAAAATTTTCGCTCGGAAGATATACCGCAGGAAACAGTTGCCCGACAGAATGTGCAAAAACGAAACCGACGATAGACCCCAAATAGAGCGAAGGCGCGAATATCCCGCCGCAACCGCCGCCGCCATTGGTCGCGCTGACGGCAAAGACCTTGGTGAAAACAATCAATGCAAGGAATAGAACCAGTCCCCAACTGTGATTCTGCAAGGGATAAAACAGACTGCCATCCATCAGACTGTCATACTGGTTGCCGATCAGGCTGCCGATAGTATCATATCCTTCGCCATAGAGGGGCGGCAGGAGGAAAATCAGCACGCTCAGGAAAGCCGCTCCCAACAGGAATTTCTTCCAAAGGGTTTGCATTTTACGGAAAAGCTTCTCTATACGGATGGAGATATGCGTAAAATACAGGGCTATCAAACCGCAGAGGACGCCCAATAAAAACACATAAGGAATCCGGTACATGGCGAATACTTCCGTTTGATTGAATTTGAACATTGCGTCTGTCCCCGTGAAAATATAAGAAACGCTTGCCGCTGTGATTGAAGTTGTGAGCAGCGGCAGTACCGAAGTGGTGGTCAAATCGAGCATCAGGACTTCTATCGTGAAAAGCAGCCCTGCAATCGGTGCTTTGAAAATGCCGGCTATCGCTCCCGCCGCGCCGCAGCCGACCAGAAGCATCAACGTCCGCTGATCCATCTTAAACATTCGGCCTAAATTGGAGCCTATTGCCGAACCGGTCAATACAATCGGCGCTTCCGCCCCGACCGACCCGCCAAACCCAATTGTAATTGAGCTTGCAACGAGTGAAGACCAAAGGTTGTGTCTCTTAATCCGGCTCTTCCGCTGGGAAATGGCATACAGGATTTTGGTTACCCCGTGGCTAATGTCGTCCCTGACAATGTATTTTACGAATAAACCGGCAAGCAGGATGCCTATCACCGGATAGATCAGGTAGAAATAATTTGCTTTCGTTACACTCACGTGACCAGGGAGGAAATACTGTATCCAGTGGATTGTTTCTTTTAGCGCGACGGCGCAGAGAGATGTGCAAATGCCTATAATAAAACTTAATATCAGGATAAAATATCGTTCGTAGATGTGCTTTTCCCGCCAAAGCAGCACTTTCTCCCAAAGCGTCAAATCCCTTTCCCTGTCCATATAATTCTAATCGAATAAATTAATATCTTAATATCCAACATTAAAGACATATTTTCATAATATAAAATGTCATACGGTATACGCTCAATCATTTCGGCTATATTGCGTGCATATCCGAATTTCACCGCTCCCCACGAGGTAATGCCGGGACGCACATTGTGAAGCAAGTAAAAATACGGCGCCTTTTTCTCAATTTGATCAATGTAGTATTTTCTTTCCGGCCGGGGACCAACAAGCGACATATCCCCTTTCAGTATATTCCAGAACTGTGGAAGTTCGTCTAACCGGTATTTCCTCATGATTTGTCCGTATGGCGTAATTCGCCCGTCGTTTTCGGAAGAAAGTTTGGGTCCATCTTTTTCCGCATCTTCGCGCATTGTACGGAATTTATAAATCATAAACGGCTTCCCTTGATAACCGATTCGCTCCTGTTTGATAAACACCGTACCTTTGGAATCTGCTTTTACCCTAATTGCCAAATATAAATAAACCGGCGACAAAAGTAATAAAACTATTATGGAAATCAACTTATCAAGGCTCTGCTTGATGTTTTTCTCCGCTTCGGAAAAATTATTATCCGTAACGTCAATCAATGGAAATCCTGTGATTGTTTTTATTTTCATCCCTCCGGTCAAAAATTTGGAATAACTGAGCGGGAGTTTAATCGGTAAGTTATACTGATACAGCGAATACAATAAATTCAACAGTTCGTTGTTGTCGTCAGAATCAATGGCGACAATCAATTCTTCCGCGTCGGCGGTTTTGATGATGTTTTTCAAATCCGAATTGACGTCTACGCATCCCTGAATGGTATAAGACATTGCAATAGCAGGTTTTTCCAGTATGGATTTGAGTTGCGCCGCTTTCCTGCCTGTTCCGAGAATCAGGGCTTTGGTTGTCCATTCCCTGCTTTTTATTTTCCCGGAGGCATGACTGGTAATAAACAGGCGAAAAATATAAGTAAAGAAAAAGGAGAAAAAGAACAGAGAGGCAAATTGTTCATAATAAATACGGATTGATTCGGATAAATTCGCCAGCAGGACGCCGAAGAAAATAAACAGCGTTCCGATTAATGCGGTTACGAATGTGTTGAAAAATTCCGCCAGCCGCGATTTGTCAAGTGTTTTGTTGTAATATCCCGAATAATAATGAAGAACCAGCCACCCGAAAGGAATCAGGATTTGCCCTTTCACCACGTGGGTAAACGTTATGAACTTGATTAATGAAGAGAAATCGTCATGTGCAATCAAATAGTAACGGACAATATTGAACGCAAACCACGCCAAATTTGCCGCGACGTAATCTGCCAATAAATACTTAAATAACTGCCTTTTCTTTTTCATAGTTATTATCAGTTATCAACTAAAAACATTCCATTGTGAGTTGTAATTCCGCAACCGGTTCTTTGTGAATTGATAAATTCAAATAATCAAATGTTGCCAGCGCAATCATCGCCGCATTGTCCGTCGACCAGCGCAAAGGCGGCAAACACAATTCCACCCGCATCTTTTTACAGAGTTTGGCGGCTTCTTCCCGCAACTGCGAACTTGCGGCAACGCCTCCCACAATCGCAAACGAAAGGGAAGGATATTGCATGAGCGCCAAACGCGATTTCTTAATCAGCACGTCCATAACGGCTTGAACAAACGACGCGGCAATATCTTCATGCGGCGCATCGGGATTCGCTTCCATATAGCGCAAAACGGCGGATTTCAAACCCGAAAACGAAAACGCCAAGCCCTTGTTTATCACCGGACGCGGAAAAGGAATCGTTGCTTTCCCCTGCCGGGCAAGTTTGTCCACGGCAGGTCCTCCGGGATAACCCAAGCCCAGCATGCGCCCCACTTTATCGTAACATTCGCCGACCGAATCGTCGGCAGTAGCGCCAAGCAGTTCTATTTCCGCCGCGCTTTTCATATAAGCCAGGAGCGTATGCCCGCCGGAAACCAGCAAAACGGTTGCCGGAAATTTTATCCGTTGCTGTTCGAGGTCGGCGCTACGGAGGTGCCCACGCAAATGATTGACGCCTATCACAGGCTTGTTCCATCCCAGACCCAAGCCTGCCGCCGCGTTCAAGCCGACAAGCAGGGAGCCGATAAGTCCCGGGCCGCGGGTAACGCCAATCGCCGTTATGTCCTGCGGCGCAATTCCGGCTATCTTAAACGCTTCGTTGACGGCGGGCAAAATGGCAGCTATATGTGCGCGAGCCGCAAATTCCGGATAAATTCCTCCGAACTGGCTGTGTATATCCAACTGGGAAGCGACGACCGACGAGAGGATGTGCCCTTCCGAATCGACAATGGCGGCGGCCGTATCGTCGCATGAAGTTTCTATCCCTAATATTATGTTGGGTTTACCGTGAGCCATGCATCCAATAACCCGATGGATAATTTCTTCGGAAATCAGCCCGCAACGTTCTATCTTCGGCGGATTATAGCGGCAATTAACAATCGTGGAAGGCATTTCTTTTCCCTCGCCATCTTCGACGATTAAATCGGGCATTCCGTTTAATTCCGCTAAAATATCTTTCACGCGGCCGGGAGTTTGCGCATGGCCATGCAGGTTGGCGCTCGTAACCAGCAACGCACCCGTTTCTCGAAGGACGGAAAGCAGCAAATCGTTGTCGGGAATGCGGACGGCAATCTCGTCCCGCATTTTCAGCCAGTCTGGTTTAGCCGCCCCGTCACTGAAACCCAGCACAAAAGTAATCGCACCCGGCGTCAAATCCGATGCAAACAGTTTGCTGACACTGTCATTAATATCCACGCCAAGTTTTTCCAAATCTTCCATGCTTGCAACCATAACGGGCAAGAACATTTCGCGGGGACGCTGTTTTAATTCATAGATTTTTGCGACGGCTTTTTCGTTGTCCGGCAGGGCGGCCAGACCATATACGGTGTCGGTGGCGATGAGAATTACGCCTCCGTTTTGCAGTATTTGTATGATTTGATTTGTTTTTATTATCATTATTCGTCAAATTTTCTGCAAAAATAATTTTTTTTTTTGACTTTCCCGCTTCCGGTCTTCGTGTTACTCAGGGATTAAACACCGTGTTGGCGGAATACATTTTGGTTTCATTGGAAATTCCATGAAGTTGATGGTTTTTAGAGACGCCCAAATGAGGAAAAGTTTTGAAAAGAGCGGAAAAAGTTGTTACTTTGCAACGTATTTCGAGGAAGGAGAGATGGCAGAGTGGTCGATTGCGGCGGTCTTGAAAACCGTTGAACTGCGAGGTTCCCTGGGTTCGAATCCCAGTCTCTCCGCAA
>JAIRKG010000005.1 GCA_031260235.1 Dysgonamonadaceae bacterium
GAATCCCAATCCTTTGTTTATGAGTTTTATAGAAGCAGCAATTAACAATTAAGTAACGATATGGATAAAAATACGATTTGGGGATTAATATTGATTTTCCTTGTGATTATTGGGTTTTCCTATTTAAACAGACCCTCAAAGGAACAGGTAGAAGCGCGGCAGCGGTATTTGGATTCGATGATGATTGTGGAACGGCAGGCAGCGCAAAAGCTGCAAACAGTTGAAGATACACCCAATGTTGATAATTTGTCGGACAGTGTTGCCGACAACCGGTTTATGGCGCTTTACGGCACATTTTCCGCTACGGCTCAGGGCGAAGAAACGTTTATCATTTTGGAGAATAAATACCTTATCCTCAAGTTGTCTTCAAAGGGCGGGCGCGTCTATTCGGTTCAGTTGAAGAACTATACCAATTATGAAGACAAGCCGCTAATTCTCTTCGACAACAACGAATCTTCTTTTTCGGCGACTTTGATTACGACGAACAACCGAATTATCAGTACGAGCGATTTATACTTTGAAACGGTAAATGAAAGCCCGCTTGCGGCGACCCTCCGCTTAAAAGCAGGCGACGATGCGTATCTCGACTTCGTTTACAGTTTGCACTCCGACGATTATATGGTCGATTTCAACATTGTCCCGCACAATTTACACAATTATGTTTCTTCCCAAACAGGCGCTTTGGATCTTATGTGGACACAAAAAATTCGCCAGCAGGAAAAAGGCAGGAAATTTGAAGAACGCTACGCGCAACTGTTTTACAAATATTTAAGCGACGAAGTAGAAACCTTGAAAGAAACGAAAGACGACTCCAAATCAATCTCCAATAAACTGAAATGGATAGGATATAAAGACCAGTATTTCTCTTCGGCGCTGATAGCAAAGGAAAGTTTCGGCGCCAGCCAACTGGACTCCAAATATTTTAAGAACGGCGAATACTTGAAAGACTATTCCGCTTCCACAAGCGTGGATTTCGACGCCCGTTCAAACAATCCAATCCAACTGAATTTCTATTTTGGACCCAACGACTATAACCTGCTGAAAAATTACGACAAAACCAAATTTGAAGGGCAAGACCTGCAACTGGAAAAATTGGTTAATTTAGGATGGAACCTCTTCCGGACCATCAATAAATGGATTATTATCCCTGTTTTCGACTGGTTAATCCGCCATATAGCCAACGTCGGAATTGCCATATTGCTACTGACACTGATTGTAAAAACATGTTTATTCCCGCTGGTTTACAAATCCCTGATATCGTCGGCAAAAATGCGAGTAATGAAACCCCAAATCGAAGCAATAACCGCCAAACATCCCGGACAGGAAAATGCCATGAAGCGGCAGCAACAAACAATGGAACTCTACCGGCAAGTCGGCATCAACCCGATGAGCGGCTGCATCCCAATGCTTATACAAATGCCTATCCTGCTGGCGCTCTTCTCGTTTTTCCCTTCGGCTATCGAACTGCGGCACCAAAGTTTCCTCTGGGCAAAAGACTTGGCGACCTACGACGCAATCATCCAGTGGGATGCCTACATTCCTTTTATTTCCGACACTTTCGGAAACCACCTCAGCCTCTTCTGCCTCCTGATGTCCCTTGTCAATATTATTTACACGAAATACAACATGGATCAAACAAGCACGGGACAGGAACAAATGCCGGGCATGAAAACCATGATGTATATCATGCCGATCTTCATGATGTTTTTTCTTAACTCATATTCCTCCGGACTGAATTATTATTACTTCATTTCTACCTTAATAACAGTCCTCCAAACCGTTGCCTTCCGTTATTTCCTCAACGAAAAAGCCCTGCTTGAAAAACTGGAAGCCAACAAAAAGAACCCACCCAAAAAGAAATCCGGTTTCATGGCACGCCTGGAAGAAGCGCAACGGAAACAGGAAGCTTTGCTCCGGGAGCAACAACGAAAAAAACGATAAACGAAAATCCCAATTCAATCCTAAATCCTACCTTATTGTGGAAATATACTAAAAAAGCCTACATAAACGTAGGCTTTTTTAGTATGGGTATATTGTATGCGAAAGCATATATATGTGATAATGGTAATATTATGTCTAATGGTATAATTATTGATTTATATTAACAAAAGTGTTCGGTATGCACAGGGGGTTCAAGATAACGGCGACTATTGAAATACGAAAGAACGGTAAACTATTCTTAGATAGAAAGAGAATAGAACTGTTGCGCCGAATACGTTTAAGCGGATCCATTCTGACGGCTTCGAAAGAGATGAGAATATCTTACCAGATGGCATGGACATATATAAAGGAACTAAACGCTGTGGCGCCGCTGCCTGTGGTAACAAAGCAAAGGGGCGGGACAAACGGAGGAGGCGCCCAACTGACGGAATACGGGATTTCTCTTGTCGGGAGATTTTTACGGATAGAAGAAAAGCACGAGGAGTATTTATCCATCTTGGAAGAAGACATGGATTTATGCTTTTCCAAATCATTGTAAGTATGAACGTTTTTTTTTGATTATCGTTATCTTTTACGTTTTATATCGGTAGGGAAGAGCGTGTTTCAGATTGGTTTATATTGATTTTACACATTGATTATTATGGAAAGAGGAAAAGTTCATATTGTGGGCGCAGGCCCGGGAGACCCCGACTTGTTGACGGTGAAGGCTCGCCGGGTGATTGAAGAAGCGGACGTTATACTGTATGACTGCCTGCCGGCGCAACA
>JAIRKG010000034.1 GCA_031260235.1 Dysgonamonadaceae bacterium
CGGCTCGCAATGACGGGGCTGGATGGTTCCAAATTTTGCAGTATGTACGTTTTTATGTACGTTTGCAGTTAAATATAAATTGTAAACATAATGAAAATAACAATTATCGGCGCCGGAAACATGGGAAGCGCCATCGTTCGCGGCTTGGTAAGAGGCAGTTTGTTCAAAGCGGAAGATATTTCCGTTGCCGACGTAAATGAAAATATTTTGAATGTTTTGAAAAAAGACGTCCCCGGATTGAATATCGAATGGGACAATTACAACAGCGTTTCGGACGCAGACATAATCCTGCTGGCCGTCAAACCCTGGCTGGTAGACAATGTTATCGACTGCATCAAATTCAAGATGGACTACGAAAAGCAAATACTGGTTTCCATTGCCGCCGGTATAGATATTGCATCTTTGAATCTTTCCCTCGAAAAACATTCGGACGAAATTTCAATCCCCACGATTTTCAGGGTTATTCCGAATACGGCTATTGCGATAAGAAAAAGCGTCAATTTGATTGCAACCCAAAATGCTTCCGATGAACAAAAAGATTTGTTGCTGCGGATTTTTAACGAATTGGGAACAGCCGTTTTGTTAAACGAAAGTCATTTGTCCGCCGGCACGGCATTGACTTCCTGCGGTATTGCCTACCTGTTTCGTTACGTGCGGGCAGCCGTTCAGGCAGGCGTGGAGATAGGTTTTTATCCGAAAGACGCGCAAAACATGATAGTCGAAACGATGCTGGGTGCAGCCGAATTACTGAAAACCGGCGGAGAAAATCCCGAAACGGAAATCGACAAAGTAACTACTCCCGGCGGAATCACAATCAAAGGCTTGAACGAACTGGAAGCCAATGGTTTTTCCAATGCCATCATCAAAGGAATAAAGGCGAGTTTGGCGACTTGCCAAAATTAAAAATTAAGGGAATTAAAAGTTATGAAAAAGATTATTTCCTCAAAACAATCGAAGGATTAATCCGCAAAAACATTCCGGCGGTACAGCCGAAATAGTCGTAGGTCCCTACTAAATGAGTTCCCATATATTTGTAAAACGAAGGAGTAAAGAAGAGTTCAAAATTAGCGCCGAAACGGCATCCGGAGCCAAACTGCTGTTCATATCCGACACCCGGATTCCATACCGTTATCTTCGGAAAGTTCCAGTCCAAGTCTTCCTTTGAAGTCGAAACGTTACCGAAAACCGGATTGCCGAAGAGGTTAATAAATTTGCTGCTTCGCCAGATATTCAGTTTCACGTCAAGTTTCCAAACCCGAATGTTCCAACCGGAATAGGCCGCCCATCCTTTGTCGAACAGCAACGGTTCGTCGGAATGAATGTTTTTGTAACTTGCTCCCATAAGGTTTAAACGGATGCGTTTAAGCACAGGGTTGTCGAAAGTAAATGTGAATTGCAAGCCTGCGGCTACATTCGACAGTGAACTCATTTCGTTGTTGACGGAATCCAATTCGCCCCCGTGATGTGTTACCAGCACATGAACAGGAATGCCCAAGTAAAAGGAAGATTGCGGATTTGTAATATGAAAACAGGCGGATGTTCCCATAGTTACCACTTCATTATACAGTTCGTTTTTGAATGTAAAAGTCTCCCAGTTGACCCATGCGTCAATATGCGCAAAGTTTGAATTATAAATGATTTGAGCGCCCATTTCAGGGTCTGCCGTGAGATTCAGTTCGGGATTGTATAAGGTTTCGCTCAAATTGTGGTTGCCGCCTCCGTAAATATGCCCCAAAACAATGTTTAATTGCGGAACGGGCTGTATTTGCGCCCTGAAGAAAGGAAGCAGGTGAAAGCCTGACTGATAGCCCGCCGCTTTCCATTCGGGGAGGCTGCGATAGGCATAATTGGGATACTTGTCCGCACCCCAGTATCTTAACATGGAAACGCCTGCCTCCAGTTTGACCCGGGAAGCAGGGTAGTATGTCAAATGTGGATTAAGACGAATGCCCGGCAGGGTATACCCTTTTTGAACGTCGCCGCTCGTTTCGGTGTTATTCAGAAAACTGATGTTGTCGATACACACATGCAGACTTCCGTTTTTTACCGTATCAATCGTGTAAGCGTCTGTAAAAAGGTTTGTTTGTGCGGGCAAATGCAGTGAACCCAGAAAAAGGGGAAGGGTCGGGATTAGTCTTTTTACGTTCATTTTCAGCTGTTCATCGACGCTAAAAACTCTTCGTTGCTGTAGGTTTTTTCCAGGCGGTCTTTTACAAATTCCATCGCTTCCAGGCTGTTCATGTCGGACAGGTATTTACGGAGAATCCACATGTGATTGATAGTGTCCCGGTCTTGCAACAAGTCGTCGCGGCGCGTGCTGGAAGCCACGATATCTACCGCCGGATAAACCCGTTTGTTGGAAAGTTTGCGGTCTAATTGCAGTTCCATATTGCCCGTACCCTTGAATTCTTCAAAGATAACATCGTCCATTTTCGATCCGGTTTCCGTCAGAGCTGAGGCAATAATCGTCAGCGATCCGCCGTTTTCGATGTTCCGCGCTGCACCGAAGAAACGTTTGGGTTTCTGGAGGGCGTTGGCGTCCACGCCGCCCGACAATACCTTTCCCGATGCGGGTTGCACGGTATTGTAGGCGCGAGCCAGACGGGTAATCGAATCCAAGAGAATTACCACGTCGTGACCACATTCAACCATTCGCTTCGCTTTATTCAATACGATTTCTGCGATTTTCACATGCCTTTCGGCGGGTTCGTCGAAAGTTGAAGCTATCACCTCCGCATCGACGCTCCGCTGCATGTCGGTAACTTCTTCGGGGCGCTCGTCAATCAGCAGGACAATCATGTAAACTTCGGGATGATTCCATACAATAGAATTGGCAATGTCTTTCAATAACATAGTCTTGCCGGTTTTCGGCTGAGCCACAATCAACCCCCTTTGTCCTTTTCCTATCGGTGAAAACAAATCTACTACGCGGGGTGATATTTTATCCACAACCTTGGGATTCATGCTCGCTACCAACCGGAACTTTTCATCAGGGAAAAGAGGCGTCAAATGGTCAAATGGTACGCGGTCGCGCACTTCTTCCGGACGGAGACCGTTGATTAAATCTACTTTTACCAATGGGAAAAACTTTTCGCCTTCCTTCGGCGGACGGATAGGTCCCTCCACCACATCGCCCGTACGCAACCCAAACAGTTTGATTTGGGATTGCGAAACATAAATATCATCGACGGAAGAAAGATAGTTATAATCCGAAGAACGCAGGAAGCCATAGCCTTCCTGAATAATTTCAAGCACGCCCGTACCAGTCAAAATGCCTTCAAAATCAAATGCTTTTTCTTTTTCTTTTTGGTTGTTTTGATTATTGGGCGTCTGATTTTTTTTGTTGTTGGCTGGAGGTTGCGTGGCTTTGGATTGTTGCTGTCCAGCCTGTTTCGGTTGCGGGGTTTTGGGAGTGAATAAAACTTCGTCCATCAAGATTTTTACTTCGGGATTGTGCCGGAATACGATTTTTCCCTGCGTTGCAACTTCTTCTTTGGTAACCGGCGGTTCTTCGTCCGGTTCGGCGGCGGCAACAGGCTTTTCGGCAGCGTCGAACGGAACAGTCTCCGGATTAATCATTACCGGCGCTGGTTGAGGAACTTCAATCCGAATCCGCTTTCGTTTGGGTTCGTTCGCTTTGGGGAGAAGTTCGTTTGCCTGTGATTCTTCTTCCGTTTCAACGCCTGGTTCAACCGGCACTTCCATTTTTTTCCTTAACAGGGGACGATCCTGAGGCGAGTCCTGTGTTTGTCCTTTTTTTCGTCCCCGTTTTTTGGGGAGAGTTGTTTGTACCTCCGATTGAACGGTTTTTTCAGGCGATTCCGGCACATTCCTGTTTGAGTCTGCAACAGGCAGAATCTGTGGCTCTGGTTTGGCGGCTTTGTTCTGCTTTTGCTGTTTTTCGGCTTTTGATTTACGTTCTCTCCGTTTCGTTCGGTTATCGTCGATTTTACCGGAGGCCGATTGCAATGCTACATTTACAATGGCTTGCTGATCTAATATTTGATACACCAGGTCGTCTTTACTCAGTTTATCTACTTTTTTTAAGCCTAATTCTTTTGCCAAAGCAATCAGGTTGCTTTGTTCCATTTCTCTAAGTTGCAAAATGTTATAGTTCTGCATAAAATAAAATATAAAGTTTTTTTGAATTTGAATACATTACACGAAGTCTTATAATGCATGAATGTAAATTATATGAAGTTTGTGACAGAGGTTATTTGTCGCTACAAAGGTACGTAAATTTTTTATTAATTTATAAAATTCTTAAAATACAGGCATTTTTCGTGTGCAAACCAATCTTAAACCTGTCATCAATCCGGTAATTAACTACCCATACAATATCTTCACCGGAGAAAAGCGCCCAAATTTTTTCTTTTTGTGGTTTGCTGAGTTTCAGGTTGGTAAAAAAATCGCTGAGTTTCTGAAAACCGCTCATTCCAAGCGGCATAAATTTATCGCCGGGTTCCCATTTTCGAAGAATTAAAGGGAAACGAAGTTTATCTTTATCCAGGCAGGCAATATGCCTGTCAAATTGTATTGTAAACTTGTCGGTACAGGTAATTTCCATTCGGAAAGGCCGTTCGATAACGCTCCTTTCGTCCGGTTGAATCAAATAGATTTCCCCTTTTCCCTTTTCCTCTTCGAGCGGCGTAAGCAAAAAAGCATCCCTGTCTTTTACCAGACGGTGGGTATTGGAGTAAAATGTTTTTCCCGGTTGGCTATTAATGGATTTATCAATTTCAAAAACAACTTCTTTCCCGAATCCGAAATCTTTCAACAACTCAAACAGCAAAGTTTCGGGCGAAGGAAAAGTTTTCAGCAAAGGGATATGGATGCGCCCCGACTCCTTATTAAATACAGATTTCTTCTCTTTTTCAATTTCTGTGTCATAAATTTTAGCGGCTTCATTCAGGTTGTACATTGTCTGCGCCAGCGCCTCGTTTACCGAAGGATTCAGCGTTTTCAACAAAGGAAGTGCCTGCAACCGGATTTTATTGCGGGCAAATTCCGGCAAACGGTTTGACGAATCATCCATATACGGAAGATTTTCCGTCTGGGCATATTGCAAAATATCCGCTTTGGAAACGCAAAGCAACGGACGGATTATCTGTCCGTTTCGAGGTTTAATTCCTGTCAAGCCTTTAATACCTGTTCCTCGAATCAAATTCAACAGCAGGGTTTCAATACTATCGTCCTGATGATGAGCAACAGCAATCGCCACGGCATTTTCGTTTCCCCTTAATTCTTCAAACCACTTGTAGCGTAAATCTCTTGCCGCCATCTCAATAGAAATTCCTCGTTCTTTCGCAACGGTGCGCGTATCAAAGTCCTGCTTAAAAAACGGAACCCGTATAGATGCGGCAAACTCATATGCAAATTTTTCGTCCCTGTCGGATTCTTCCGCCCGTAAGTGAAAATTGCAATGTGCCGCCAGACAATCATAACCGAGCCGGCATAAGATAGACAACAAAATCGTCGAATCGGCGCCGCCGCTCAGTCCGACAACGATTTTATCGCCCTGACTTATCAAGTTATTCCTTTCTATATAATGTTTGATGGTTTGCAACATTGCGTATCCGCTTGTTTGAAATGTGGTGCAAAAATAAGATAATTTTTTGGATTGCTTCGCTTCCGGGTGACGACTGCGGCTTTGCGACTTCACCCCGTCATTGCGAGCCGCGATAGCGGCGCGGCAATCCAGAGAAAAAAAGAAAAACATGGATTGCTTCGCCGCTCAGGGTGACGGGAGTGTTAACTCAAAAACAAATCCACCTGCCGCCTCATCCTGCTCCGTCCCAAATGACTGTAAGCTAAATCGGTCGCCTCCCTTCCTCGCGGCGTACGCTTCAAAAAACCTTCCTTGATGAGGAAAGGCTCATAAACTTCCTCAAGTGTACCTGCGTCTTCGCCGAGCGCAGTCGAAATGGTAGTGATGCCGACGGGACCTCCGCCGAATTTATCAATGATTGTGAGAAGAATCCTGTTGTCGATCTCGTCCAGACCATATTTGTCGATGTTTAGTGCTTCGAGGGCAAAGCAGGCAATTTCCCTGTCGATAGCGCCAGTCCCTTTCACCTGCGCGAAATCGCGGACGCGGCGCAGGAGCGCATTGCTGATACGCGGCGTTCCCCGACTGCGCGAAGCGATTTCCACAGCAGCGCGGTCGTTGCAATTCACATTCAAAATATTTGCCGAACGCTTGACAATGCAGGTTAACGTTTCCGAATCGTAATATTCAAGATGCAGATTGATGCCGAAACGGGCGCGTAGAGGCGACGTCAGCAGCCCGCTCCTCGTGGTAGCGCCCACAAGGGTAAACGGCTCGAGTTCGATTTGGATTGAGCGTGCACTTGGTCCTTTATCTATCATAATGTCAATACGATAATCTTCCATAGCCGAATAAAGGTATTCTTCCACGACGGGACTCAAGCGGTGAATCTCGTCAATGAAAAGCACGTCGTTTCTTTCCAGGGAAGTCAGCACGCCGGCAAGATCGCCGGGTTTGTCAAGCACCGGTCCGGAAGTGATTTTGAACCCGACGTTCAATTCGTTGGCAATGATGTTCGACAGGGTCGTTTTCCCCAAACCCGGAGGCCCGTGCAGCAAAACGTGATCAAGGGCTTCGCAACGCATACGGGCGGCAGAGACAAAAACTTTCAGGTTCTCAACGATTTTTTCCTGTCCGCCGAAACTCTTGAACGACAATGGCCGGAGGGCGTTTTCAAACTCTTTTTCCTTTTCGGTAATGCCTGTTGAATGGATGTCGTATTTGTTCATAATTGATTGTACGCAAAGGCGCTGAGATGCGAGGTTTTTTATATTTTTTCGCCGAAAGACAAGTCTCCGGCATCGCCTAATCCGGGAACGATATAGGCTTTATCGTTTAAATCGGGGTCGATGTCGCCCACCCAAATGGTTGTTTTGCTTTCGGGGAATATTTTACAGGCTGCCTCGATTCCCTGCCGGGCGGCAATTACGCAGGCTAAGTGGATTTTTAAGGGATTTCCATACTGCAACAGGGCTTGATAGCCCAAATCAATCGAACTTCCGGTGGCAAGCATCGGGTCGATGAACAGCAACGTTTTACCCTCGATGGATGGCGACGATAAATAGCCGAGTTCGATATCAAACGCGCTGTGGTCGGCGCTATATACGCGCGAAGCGGAGATAAAAGCGTTTTCCGCATTGTCGAAATAGGACAGGAATCCCTGATGAAAAGGCAAACCGGCGCGAAGAATTGTTGCCAGGACAATTTGCTCGTCGGGAACGGAAACGGATTTTACGCCCAAAGGCGTTTGCACGTCAATCGTTTTATATTTCAGCGTCTTGCTGATTTCATACGACATCACTTCTCCGATGCGTTCGATGTTTTTCCTGAAACGGAATTTGTCGCCTTGAATGTGGACGTCGCGCAGTTCCGATATAAACCGGTTAAGGATGCTGTTGTTGTTTGAGAAGTTGTTGACTGTCATATTCAATTACGAATCGCTTCTGTTTTTGTTATTTTGAATGGCAAAGGTAACGAATATTTATTGATTCGCATTAACTGAGAAATAAAGATTACCTTTGCAGCATGATAAACACAGCAACAATCGACACCCCTGCCTATGTGCTTGAGGAATCCCTCCTGCGCAGGAATTTGCAGCTTATACGCTCCGTTGCGGAACGGGCGGGTGTTGATATTATATTGGCATTTAAGGCATTTGCCTTATGGCGGGTTTTCCCGATAGTGAAGGAATACATAAAACATTCCACGGCGAGTTCCCCGTGGGAAGCACGGCTGGCAATGGAGGAAATGGGCGGCAAGGCACATGCTTATTCGCCGGCATATACAGGGCGGGATTTCAAAACGATTATGGATTGCTGTTCGCATATTACGTTCAACTCGCTTTCGCAGTTCCGGCAATTCTATCCGGAAGTGTTAAAGCATAAAGACAGGATTTCATGCGGATTGCGCATTAATCCCGAATATTCGGAAGTGGAGACTGCGCTGTATGACCCTGCGGCGCCCGGTTCGCGGCTCGGCATGACGCGGGAGGCGATCGGGGAACATTTGCCGGAAGGCGTTGAGGGCTTACATTTCCATACGCTTTGCGAATCGTCGCCATATACGCTGGAGCGTACGCTGCAACATGTTGAGGCGAAGTTCGGCGACCTGCTTCCGCAGGTTAAATGGCTGAATATGGGCGGGGGACACCTCATAACGCGAAGCGATTATGACGTGGATCACCTTGTTTGCCTGCTGCTGGATTTTAAGCATAAATATCCCAATCTTCACATTATACTGGAGCCGGGCGCGGCATTTGTATGGCAGGCGGGATGGCTGATAGCATCGGTCGTGGATATTGTTGAAAACCGGGGAATTAAGACGGCTATTGTGGATATGTCGTTTACCTGCCATACGCCCGACTGTCTGGAAATGCCGTATAAACCGGTGGTGCGCGGCGCATATCAGGAACCGGTCGCAGGCAAGCCGACTTACCGCCTCGGCGGAAATTCCTGCCTCAGCGGCGATTATCTGGGCGACTGGTCGTTTGACTGCAAACTGTCGGCAGGTGACCGGATTGTCCTCGAAGATATGATTCACTATACGCTTGTGAAGACGACAATGTTTAACGGAGTGGCGCATCCCGACATTTGCCTGCTGCGGGAAACAGGGGAGGTGAAGATTTTGCGGCGGTTTGGGTTTGGGGACTATAAGGGAAGGATGGGATGAGCCTGCATTTTACAAAGCGCCACCCCCGTCCTTGCCGGCAAATAAAGCCTCAGCCATCCCTTGCCTTCGCCTTCATAAAGCGGATCGGGAATAGTGGCGTGTTCGACGGAATCGTCAATCAGTCCGAAGCCACCGAAGGCGGTACTGTCGGTGTTCAATACGATTTTGTACGTGCCGGGAGACATCAAAAACCCATAATCGGTAAACGATTTCACGGGATTAAAGTTGAATACGAAAAGCATATCTTCCCGCCGGAAAGCCAAAATCTGATCGCTATCGTTGTCCCAGACTTTATGAATTGTGCTGTCCTGGAAGTGCTTAATTCCTCCGATTAAACGAATCATTGCCTTGTCGAAATCGCCCAGAAAGCGGTATTTCAAATCGGGATTATCAACCAGATTCCACTGGCGGCGGGCATATTGATAAGACCACCCGTTGCCTTCGCGCGGAAAATCAATCCATTCAGGATGTCCGAATTCGTTACCCATAAAGTTCAGGTATCCGCCGTTGATTGTCGATGCGGTAATCAGCCTGATCATTTTGTGGAGGGCTATCCCCCGGTCAACAGTCATATTCCGGTCGGCAACCGACATGTGCCAATACATCTCAGAATCAATCAAGCGGAAAATAACGGTTTTGTCGCCCACCAAAGCCTGATCGTGGCTTTCGACGTAACTAACCGTTTTTTCGTCGGTGCGCCGGTTGGTCATTTCCCACCAGACGCCCGAAACCGGCCAGTCCTGGTCTTTCTTTTCTTTGATAATTTTTATCCAATAGTCGGGAATATTCATTGCCATACGGTAGTCAAAACCATAACCGCCGTCTTTGATCGGGACTGCCAGTCCGGGCATTCCGCTCATCTCTTCGGCAATGCTTATCGCATTTTTATTCACCGAGTGAATCAATTGATTTGCCAAAGTCAGGTAACAAATCGCATCGTCGTCCTGATTATCATTGAAATAATCGTCGTAATTCGTGAACGTTTCGCCCAAACCGTGGCTGTAATACAGCATGGAAGTTACGCCGTCAAAGCGGAAGCCGTCGAATCTGTATTCTTCCAGCCAGAATTTGCAGTTGGAAAGCAGGAAATGCAAGACTTCGTTTTTTCCATAATTGAAGCAGAGCGAATCCCACGCCGGATGTTCGCGGCGGCTTCCTTCGTGGAAATACTGGGTATAAGTTCCGTCGAAACGCCCCAAACCTTCGACTTCATTTTTAACAGCGTGAGAATGTACGATGTCCATAATCACGGCAATACCCATCCCGTGCGCCGTATCAATCAGTTCCTTCAATTCGTCGGGAGTTCCGAAGCGCGACGAGGCGGCAAAGAAACCTGAAACATGATAGCCGAACGAGCCGTAATAAGGATGTTCCTGAATAGCCATCATTTGAATACAGTTATATCCGCCGGCTTTGATGCGGGGCAAAACATTTTCGGTAAATTCTTTGTAAGTACCCACTTTCCCTTCGGAAGTAGCCATTCCGATATGACATTCATAAATCAACAGCGGCGAAACATTCGGAACAAAATCGTTCACTTTGAATCGGTAAGGTTGTTCGGGCTGCCACACTTGCGCACTGAATATACAGGTTTTTTCGTCCTGCACCACGCGCTGTGCCCATGCCGGAATCCGTTCGCCGCCGCCCTGTGTCCCGTGAATTTTCAGTTTATATAAATCAGCGTGATGCATCGCCTGTTGCGGAAGATAAATTTCAAAAACGCCGTTTCCAATTTGCCGCAATCGGTATTCCTCGCGCTCCTGCCAGTCGTTGAAATCGCCGGTCAGGAAAATCTCGTCCGCTCCCGGCGCCCATTCCCTGAAAACCCAACCCGACGGCGTTGCGTGAAGTCCGAAATACAGATGCCCGGAAGCAAAATCGCATAAATCGACTTCCCCGTTTCGGGTCAATTCTTTTTCTTTGCGCAGGAAACAGTTATGCCTGTCTTCGAGAACCTGTGCGTATGGTTTCAACCATGTATCATTTGTTATCAATTTCAGTAAATCCATATATTTTATTATTTTACGAGGCAAAGATAACATATAATTACGAATTATTGCATTATTGCATTATTGCATCATTGCAACCCTGCCCCGCCCGTCATTGCTTCGCCTCCGTCACCCTGAGCGGCGAAGCGGCGAAGCAATCCAGAGAAAACCCCCGTTATTTCATCAAATCTATTTGCATCACCAAAAACGATGTGTATCTTTGTCGTGTGAAAATTTTCCCTGAAATTTTATAACCAACAGTAATGAGCAAACAAACATCAATCAAACACTTTGCGCTGCTGCTCACGATTGTGAGCTGCGCGCATCTTCAAGCGCGGGTTGTGGTTACGGAAACGGAATACGACAGCAGGGGCAGGGCATACCGTTCCTTTTTGCCCGGCTACGACAGGCGCAGCGAACAGTACAGCGAAGTTTCGTGGGACGAGTACGGTCGGAAACTGAC
>JAIRKG010000042.1 GCA_031260235.1 Dysgonamonadaceae bacterium
CAAAGAATTGCGAAAGCGGAAAATCAAAAACTGATGGAAATGGACGAAGTCCTCAGAACCAAAGTAATCGGACAGGACGAGGCAGTCAATAAAATTGTGAAGGCTATCCAACGCAACCGTATCGGCTTGAAAGACCCGAATAAACCTATCGGAACATTTATGTTCTTAGGTCCGACCGGCGTTGGCAAAACCCATCTGGCAAAGAAATTAGCCGAATATTTGTTTGATTCGGAAGATGCTTTGATACGCATCGACATGAGCGAATATATGGAGAAATTTTCCGTTTCGCGGCTTATCGGAGCACCTCCGGGATATGTGGGCTACGAGGAAGGCGGACAACTGACCGAAAAAGTGCGCCGCAAACCCTATTCCGTAATTTTGCTGGATGAAATAGAAAAAGCCAATCCCAACATTTTCAATATCCTGTTGCAAGTAATGGACGAAGGACGCTTGACCGACAGTTTGGGACGCAGAATTGATTTCAAAAATACCGTCTTTATTATGACTTCCAATGTGGGAACGCGGCAGTTGAAAGATTTCGGGCGGGGCGTAGGATTTGTTACCGGCGCTACGACCAGCGACAAAGAGTTTTCCCGCAACGTGATTCAAAAGGCTTTGACCCGCGCTTTTGCCCCGGAATTTCTGAACCGCGTGGACGACGTCATCATATTTGACCAGTTAGATAAGGAAGCCATTTACAAAATTATTGATATTGAATTGGCCGGTTTTTACAAACGGGTGAAAACGCTGGGTTATACTTTGGAAATTGCGGATAAAGCGAAAGAATTTATTGCATCCAAAGGCTATGACGTGCAATTCGGCGCCCGTCCTTTGAAACGCGCAATCCAAAAATACCTGGAAGACGAACTTGCCGAAAAGATTATCAAATCCGACATACATGAGGGAGATAGCATTAAAGTAGATTTTAATGAAGAAACTAAAACAATCGTAACTGAACTGTTTAATAACGCTTCTTCCCTGCATCAAGCCGCAAAAAAATGAAAAGGAGGATGGTGAAGGCGCAGATCGAAGAGCCGCCGTAGCTAAAAAACGGCAATGGAATACCGATTACCGGCATAATGCCTATTACCATTCCTATATTAACGACCAGGTGAAAAGTCAGAATAGCGGCCACAGAATAACCATAGATTCGATTAAACCGGGTGTGTTGTTTTTCCGCAAGAAAAATCAAACGAACAATTAAAGTCGTAAATAACAGCAGTATGATGCTTGCGCCCAGGAAACCTTCTTCCTCACTTACGGTGCAGAAAATAAAATCAGTATCCTGTTCGGGAACATATTTCAGTTTGGTTTGTGTTCCGTTCAAATAGCCTTTCCCGAAGAAGCCGCCCGAACCGATTGCAATTTTGGATTGGTTGACATTATATCCCGCTCCGCCTGGATCGTCAATCATGTGCAAAGCCACTTTGACGCGGGTTTGCTGATAGGGTTCCAAAATGTCGTTGAAAAAATAATCGACCGAATATAAGTATACAATTGAGAATGCGGCGAAAAAGATAATATGTAAATAACGCGGAATCCTGAACCGGATATAATTTACCAATATGGCCAAAACCGTAAGAACCAGAATGGTCAAAGCGGACGGGCAGAGGTTAAATTCCACGAAAAAGGAAACGGCAACGCAGGCAACTATCAATCCAAAAGACGAAAAAATAATGTATTTATTGATCGGCCGGCCTTTCGGATAATTGTAAAGTATGATATATATAAAAAGGAGTATCAAAACCAAAATAGCATATTCGCCCAAAGGCGTAACGCCCCAAAAAATCTCATTCAGTTTAAGGGCTATCATACAATATAAAATGGCGCAAAAACAGATGAAAAGAATAGAGCCGGGCATCCCTTCGCGATACAGCATAATGAAAAAAGCCATGAATATCAAGGCGGAACCTGTTTCTTTCTGCAGCAGGATTAATATCATCGGCAAGAAAATCAAACACAGGACACCTGCAAAGTTTTTCCCCCTCATCAATTCAAATTTGTAGTCGTTCATGAACCTGGCAACAGCCAGTGCGGTTGCAAATTTTGCGAACTCGGCTGCCTGCAAGCGAAGAGGTCCTATCACCAGCCACGAACGCGAGCCTTTGATGTCGGGCGCGGCAAAAATGGTTACGATCAAAAGGAAAATCACGAAGATATAGATCCAGTAAGCAAAAATATCGTAAAAACTGTCTTCAATCAGCAGAATCACAAAGCCGAACATTATGGAGACGCCTATCCAAATCATCTGCATACCGGCGCGTCCCGACAGGTTAAAAATCGAACCATTGTCGAAATTGTAACCGGCCGCATAGATCATGAACCATCCGGCAACGATCATCAGAATGTAGATAGAGACGGTCAGCCAGTCCAAACTACTCCATATATTGCTTTTTGGGTAAGACGACATTTCTTAAAATTACGGTATTCTTTATTCTTTCTTCTTCCCATGCGGACGACTCGAAAATTTGTCCGTTCAGGTATTTCTCCATCATCAATCTGGCTATTGGGAGCGCGGTTGAAGCTCCCGAACCGGCATTTTCAACCAGTACGGCAACAGCTACTCTCGGATTCTCTTTCGGCGCAAAAGCCATAAAGACCGAATGGTCTTTGCCTTTATTCTCAGACGTTCCGGTTTTTCCGCAAACTTCAGTATCCGGAATATACGCCCGCCTCGAAGTTCCGCCGGTTACGGCTTTCCGCATTCCGGCTACAACCGTTTCATAATGTTCGGGAGCAATTCCGGTATATTTTCTTTCCGTATATATCGAATCCAAAGTCGTGTCTCTGATTTTTTTCACGACATGAGGCGTGATGTAATATCCGCGATTGGCAATCGTTGCCGCCAAGTTGCAGATTTGCAGGGTTGTTTCTTCGATTTCCCCCTGTCCGATTGAATTGGAGATAACGGTAAACGGATTCCAGTTTGCATAAATCTTATTGTAAAACCGGCTGTTGGGAATCCGTCCCCGCTTTTCGTTGGGTAAATCTACGCCCAACGGATAGCCGAATCCCTGCTTGACCATCAGGTCGCGCCAACGGTCCATCGCATTTTCAATCGAACCATATTTTTTGTTTTCCAGCAAGGCTTTCAATCCCCAGCAAAAATAGGAGTTGCAGGAATGTCCGATAGCGTCGACGAGGTTTAAGGGCGAGGGATGTCCGTGGCATCCGGGGCGTCCTCCGCCGGGCGGCCATCCGTAGTAACAGGAATAAACCGTTGACGGCTGGATAATCTCTTCTTCCAAAAAAACCAAAGCCTGCGCCGGTTTGAAGGTTGATCCGGGCGGATAGGTTCCGTTTAAAGCGCGGTTTATCAATGGCGTATAAGGGTCTTTGGCGAGTTTGCCGAAGTTTTCGCCGAACTGCCGTCCCACCAGGATTGACGGGTCATACGCAGGCGAAGAAACCATGCAGAGAATTTCACCGGTTGCCGGTTCTATCATGACGATGCTACCGAGTTTGTTTTCCATAAGTGTTTCGCCATAAGCCTGCAAATCAATGTCGAGCGAAAGCGTCAGGTCTTTTCCATGAATGGGGTCGCGGTCGTGAATTCCTTCTTTATAGCTGCCTTTGATGCGGCCGCGTGCGTCTCGCAACAGGATTTCCACGCCTTTCACGCCCCGCAGGGATGGCTCATATTGTTTTTCAAGGCCTGTTTTTCCGATATAATCGCCGCGCGTATAATATTCGTCGTCAACCAGGTCTTGCTTGTCGGCTTTGGCGATATATCCCAACACATGCGCGGCATTGGGATAGTTATATTGCCTGACGGGTTTGTTTTGTAAATAAAAACCGGGGAATTTATATATAGATTCCCGAAAAACGCCATATTCTTTACTGCCTAATTGAAAAAGGAACGGTTGCGGCGTATAAGCGGAATAGCCCGGATTTTGTTTCCTGTTTTTCACGTCGGAAAACCGTTTCCTGCAATAATCGGGATCAATATTAAGGATACGGCAAAAAGCCATCGTATCAAAGGCTTTGGTTTCCCGCATGACGACCATCATATCATAGGTCTGCTGGTTATAAACCAGTAATTTACCGTTACGGTCATACATTTCGCCGCGCGGCGGGTGGCGTTCCTGATTCAGGAACGCATTTGAATCAGCCCATTTCTTATAGTCGTTATCCAGGATTTGCAATGTAAAAATACGGACGATGTAAACCAGGACTATAAAACAAATTCCACAGATGATATACATCTTTCTTTTGCCGGCGTCGAAAAGTTCTTTTTTCATTCTTTTTCCCAGATATAAATGTGGTGTGCAAAGATAAGGATAAATTTCATATAGCAGCCCCGTCCTGCCCATCCTGAGGGCTTCGCCCGAAGCAATCCACAAAAAAACCGGAGATCTTGCATCACGCGAAATCTCCGGTCAAAAATGTTTTATTCTGTACTCGTAAGTGTATTTCTTAATTTTAATTTTCTGTTCTTTTTTATCAATTGAGTAATTGAATTGTCCCTTTGAATGCAACCCAAAAACCGCCCCATACTTCACTATATACCCTTTTTCCTGAAGGTGAATAAATATAAGATTCTGTGTCTATATACGTATCGGGTATATTCTCAATATACCATTCATCTTTTATGCGACA
>JAIRKG010000089.1 GCA_031260235.1 Dysgonamonadaceae bacterium
CTGGGCGTAGGCGCTGAAATAGTAGAAGGATTGCGGAAGGAATCGCGCCACATTAATGGAATTAGCCGATGTGAGTTGCATGCGCCGGTTTAATTCGCCGTCTGAAAAAGCGGTTTTGACCAGCACCTGGCAGTGGTCGAAAGTGCCGTCGATTTCGAGGGCAGTGATGTTTTGCCCCAGTGTAGTAAACTGGCATTCCTGAATGGGACTGACCTTGCCTTTGGGATAGAGCACAAAGACACGAACGTCCGGTACGCCCAAAAATCCATTGGCTACTGCGCTTCCCGTATCTCCGGAGGTAGCGACCAGCACGTTGACTTCCCTCGCAATGCCCTGCTTGCGAATGAAGTAGCCGAGCAGGCGTGCCATGAAGCGGGCGCCGACATCTTTGAAGGCGAGGGTGGGACCGTGAAAGAGTTCGAGGCTGTAAATATTGTCGTGTACGTGTACTACGGGGGTCTCGAAGGAGAAGGTTTCTTTCGTAATCGTTCGCAGGACTTCGGGGTCAACATCTTTTCCAAAAAATGCCTGCGCTACAAGGTTTGCAATATCAGGCGTGGATCTATCGCGGAGCGTACGGATCACGTTTTTGTCCAGCACGGGGATCTGTGCAGGCATGTACAGCCCTTTGTCCGGTGCAAGACTTTTGGTTACTACTTCTTCCAAATCGGCCATTGGCGCCTGTCTGTTTGTACTGTAATATTGCATATTGATTTATTTAGGGGATTGACGTATAAATTCTTTCATAAACTGGTCTCCGTGCAAAAGCCCGTGTATCCCGCGCCGGACGGAAAACTCGTCGTAACGATCAATGGCGTCGGGCGTTTGTCCGGGTTTGCAGATAAGAAAAGGAACGGGCGCCGTGGTATGGGTACGTATGGCGCAGGGTGTGGGATGATCCGGCAAAATGCCGATGGCAACCGGCTCGTCCCATTGCCTGACGGCTTCGACAACCGGACGGACGATGCGTTCATCGAGATATTCAATGGTTCGTATCTTCAGTTCTACGTTTCCTTCATGTCCGGCCTCGTCGCTGGCTTCTACATGCAGGTATACGAAGTCGTGCGTTTTGAGCGCACGGACGGCAGCCTGTGCTTTTCCTTCGTAATTGGTGTCGCAGAGGCCGGTGGCTCCTTCGACGTGGATAATATCCATTCCGGCATAAACCCCGATTCCATAAATCAAGTCAACCGCAGAAATAACAGCGCTCGAGCCTATGCCGTAGAGCGCCTGCAGGGTTTGCATGGCAGGTCGATACCCCGGCGACCATGGCCAGATGCTGTTTGCAGGGTCTTTACCTGCGGCCAGCCGTTTTTTATTTACCGGATGATGGAGTAATATTTCCTGCGATTGCAGAATAAGTTGGTTTAAGCTGTCGGCTGTTTTTTCGGCTTCGGGTGTTTTTGCCCTGATGAACGCCGGACGGAAAGGCTGCATGGGAATGTCGTGCGGAGGCGTGCAATCCAGTTGTTTGTCGCCTCCCTGAACCACCAAAAGATGGCGGTAGGAAACGCCTGCGTAAAATTTGATTTGCTCACTGCCCAATGTTTGGTTCAAACAGGTTATCAAATCTTTTGCTTCTTCGCTGGTGATGTGTCCTGCGGAATGGTTTTTGAGCAGTTCGCCCTCCGTACAGATCAGATTGCATCGCATAGCCAGCTGTCCAGGCAACAGTTCAACGCCCATGCTGGCCGCTTCCAGCACGCCGCGCCCTTCGTATACGGCGGGCAAATGATAACCCAATACCGAGAGATTGGCGACTTCGCTTCCGGGCTGAAAACCTGCGGGAACGGTTTGCAGCAAACCCGTTGTCCCCAATCGTGCCAATTCGTCCATAGATGGAGTATGGGCATACTGTAACGGCGTTTGTCCGTTTAATTTAGGGACAGGCTCGTCGGCCATACCGTCTCCGAGAATGATAATATATTTCATAAAGATAGTTTATCTGATGTTGGCAATAGAATAGAGATGATGTCGGCGATATTTCTTTGTGAAATCGGGGACAAAGATAGTGAAGATTTTCGATAAATAAATAACGCTACGTCATTGCGACCCCCACCTCGTAATTATAACTTCTTTCTTGCTTCGGGCTACGCCCTTATATGTTTTTTTCTTTTTTTCCCCGCTGGCGCGGGAAATGCTAACGCAGCCTGCCTTTGCAGCCTCGCTTCGTCATTGCGAGGGCGAAGCCCGAAGCAATCCAGAGAAATCCTTTTATATTCTATTGAAGATTAAGTAATTATAAATCGAGAACTTCTACGATGTAGATACGAGGCTAACTACGATGCTGTTGCGAGGCTAACTGCGATGCAGTTACGAGGCTAACTGCGGTGTAGATACGAGGCTAACTATGGTGTAGATACGAGCGTGCTTGTTACTCCCTCTCGGAGAACGATCGTTTACCCGCCCGCATAAATCGCGGCGTCCTAACGGTGAATGAGTTAGAGGTGGTGGTTTTCTCTTTTAATTATTTCGCCGTTTCGCGGCTTATATTTTTTTCCGGATTGCCGCGCCGCTTCCCCCTCGCCGTCATTTTATTGATAACTCAACCGAAAAAGATTGTTTTCGTCATAAATTTCATTAGCAATTTTCAATAGATGATTAGGTGTCAGCACATCAATTTTCCGGTAAACTTCCGGCAGATCGTCATATTTGTTGAATCGCAGGAAACTTTTTCCCAATCCGAGCGCAAGTCTTTCGCGTTGTTCACTCATAATTCCCAATTGCCCTTTCCATTGGTTAACTGCCGCAGTGAATTGCGAAGTGGATAGTTTATTTTCCCGCAATCGTTTCAATTCCTTATAAATCAAATTTAGGCATTGGCTTTCCGATTTCCTGTCGCAACCGAAATAAATGGTAAAAAGCCCGGCGTCGGTATAAGAAGTCAATTCCGATTCTACGGCATATACCAAACCGTGTTTTTCGCGAAGACTCATATTCAGACGACTATTCATGCACGGACCGCCTAAAATATTGTTTAAGAGATGTAAGCCCATCCGCCTCTCGTCGAAAACCGACCATGTTTTGCCTCCGACAACAACGTGCGTTTGATGTAAATTTTTATCTATCGTGATTTGCCTGGGTGAATTAAATGACGACGCTTTTCGATTCATGCTTGTAACGGGTTGGTTTTCCGTTCGCATATATTTATTTGCCCAATGGAGAATTTTCTTAAACGGCGTTTTTCCGTAAAAAAAGAAAACCATATTATCAGGGTTATAAAATTGGGAAACAAACGACCTGCATGTTTCCTGCGTGAAAGTTCCAAGACTTTTTATGTCACCCAATATATTGTGTCCCAATTCATTTCCTTCAAAAAATAAATTCTCAAATTCATCAAAGATCAATTCCGAAGGCATATCTGAACAGGAATTAATTTCGTCAATAATCACTTCTCTCTCTTTTTCGAGTTCCGGTTCGGGAAACTGTGAATTAAAAACAAGGTCGGCAAGCAACTCAATGGCTCTTTCCGCATCTTCCGAAAGGGAAACGGTGTAAATCACCGTTTCCTCTTTGGAGGTATAAGCATTCAATTCGCCGCCTACGTTTTCCATACGATTCAGAATATGCCGGGCTTTTCGTCTTTTCGTTCCTTTAAAAAGCGTGTGTTCGACAAAATGCGCCAAGCCGTGCTGGATTGAATTTTCATCCCGTGCTCCGGCATTGACGGCAAAACCGCAATAGGAAACATTTGAATCGAATGGTAAATAAATAATTCGTAGCCCGTTTAGAACAGATGAACAATATTGCATATTTTTGATTAGTTTTTAGCGCACAAAAATATAAATAAATACCTTTGCATAATTTATAAATTCAAATCAATGATTACAAATTTAACAGAAATCATAGAAAATGAGGTAAAAGCCATCCGGAATATTCCGGTAACGGACGCCTATGACAAAGCAATTGAGTTAATTATAGAACATGTTCATACCAGAAAGGGAACTTTGATATGCAGTGGCATGGGAAAAGCCGGTCAGGTGGCGTCGAATATGGCGACTACTTTCAGTTCGACCGGAACGCCGGCGTTTTTTTTGCACCCAAGCGAAGCGCAACATGGAGATTTGGGAATCCTTCGGGAAAACGATTTGATGCTATTGATTTCCAATTCGGGAAAAACGCGAGAAATAATTGAATTAGTCACATTGGCACGCAACCTGATTCCCGATATTAAATTCATTGCAATAACCGGAAACGGCGAAAGCAATTTGGCAAAAAGCGCCGACGTTTGTTTGCTAACCGGAAATCCAACAGAAGTTTGTCCGTTCGGATTGACTCCTACCACTTCCACTACCGTTATGACCGTAATTGGGGATTTGCTGGTAGTCGAAACCATGAAAAACATTGATTTTACGGTTACAGATTATACCAAACGGCATCACGGAGGTTATTTGGGAGCGATTTCGCGGAAACAGGCAGGAAAATAATGAAATATATCACAAAACAAGTTACCTAAAAAGGAGGGACAAATTTGGTTGCCGGCATCCTGAAGGACTAATATTTGCCGGTAGTTAGTAATTCATTAATGGACAAAACAAAAATGGCTGAAGTCAAAAAACTTCAGCCATTTTTTAATAAAAATCGGCAACTTCCTACTCTCCCACAAAATGCAGTACCATCGGCGCAACCGGACTTAACTTCTCTGTTCGGGATGGGAAGAGGTGTAGCCCCGGCGCCATAGTCGCCTGAAAATTTTTCAATTACGAATTACAAACAGTTTTATTCGTATTCGTAATTTGTAATTGAATATAACATTTGGTAAAAACAAGAACAATTTTGAGTTAAGAGTTTTCTTAGTTCTTAACTTATTTCTTTTCCGGCAAGTTGTTTGGGTAATTAGTACTGCTCGGCTATGACGTTACCGCCTTTACACCTACAGCCTATCTACGTCGTAGTCTTCGACGACCCTTTAATGGATATCTAATCTTGAGGCGGGTTTCGCACTTAGATGCTTTCAGCGCTTATCCACTCCCGACTTGGCTACCCGGCCATGCCACTGGCGCGACAACCGGTTGACCAGAGGTCAGTCCGACACGGTCCTCTCGTACTAGTGTCAGCTCCCCTCAAATATCCTGCGCCCACAACAGATAGAGACCGAACTGTCTCACGACGTTCTGAACCCAGCTCGCGTGCCACTTTAATGGGCGAACAGCCCAACCCTTGGGACCTTCTCCAGCCCCAGGATGTGACGAGCCGACATCG
>JAIRKG010000029.1 GCA_031260235.1 Dysgonamonadaceae bacterium
TACAAAATCTATTACAAAGAAGAAAATTAAGAATATGAACTACAAAATACCAAAATTACCGTTAACAATTGACTTGGAAACAAAGCCGGTTCTTCGCCAACTAAATGCTGCAAGCCGGAAATTGGCTGAATTGAAAGGCATTGCTCGAACCATTCCCAATGAAATCATTTTAATCAACACGCTTGTATTGCAGGAAGCAAAAGACAGCTCGGCTGTTGAAAACATTGTTACCACGCACGACGAACTGTTTCGAGCCGACCTTGATTTGAAAAATTTTGCTATAACTGCTTCGACGAAGGAAGTTCTTAATTATTCCGCTGCCTTGAAACGGGGTTTTGAACTGATCAGAAAAGACGGCTTGCTCACAAATACTCGGATGCAGGAAATTCAGCAAATATTGGAAGGTAATCGTGCGGGTTTCAGGTCTGTCTCCGGCACGACTTTGAAAAGAAATGACGGAACAATTGTATATACTCCTCCTCAAAGCAGGCAGGAAATAGAGCAATATATGGCTAATTTGGAGCTGTTTATTAATGACAACTCTATTTCGGATATTGACCCGTTAATAAAGATGGCGATTATTCATCACCAGTTTGAAAGTATTCATCCATTTTATGATGGAAACGGCAGAACAGGTAGAATTGTAAATATTCTCTATCTGGTAACTCAAAATCTACTCGACTTGCCCATTTTGTATTTAAGCCGATTTATAATACAGAATAAATCAGAATATTACACGCTGTTGCAAAGTGATAGAGAATCCAATGATTGGGAAAAGTGGGTGATTTTTATGTTGAAAGGAGTTGAAGAAACATCCGGAAATACCATCATGCTGGTTAAAGAAATTTCGAGATTAATGCTTCACTTCAAACATCAAATTCGTCCAATACTTGGAAAATCTTACAGACACGATCTGTTAAATAATTTATTTTCGCATCCTTACACAAAAATCTCCTTCGTACAGGAAATACTACAGGTATCACGACTTACCGCAACTCAATACCTTGAAAAAATAGTAGAAGCAGGGTTGCTTCAAAAAATAAAATCAGGACGGAACAACTATTACCTGAATTTGCCACTGTGTGAACTGTTTCTGAATGTTTCTGACGCACAAAGTTCTGATAATTAAGTAAAAATATAATCTGTCAATGAAAAACAACATGTATAAAACAATCGCCTTAACTATGCATATGGAAAACGATATGTATAGAAAATCGCCATTTTCCATACATGTTGTTTCAGGAATAACAAATTTCCATATCTATCTACGCACACGGCAACCGAAACCTCATAAAACAAGGCACGGACGAAAACGGTAAATCTATTATCAGGAAGAAAATTTAAAACAATGCATTACAACCCCGATATACATCACCGCCGCAACATTCGCCTGAAAGGACACGATTATTCGCTGGCGGGATGATAAATTCTATTATCAGCCAAAAAATTGTAATTTTGATTAACCACAATCAGTTACAATTTTATGTACAAAGAGAGTAACAAAAATTAATTGATTGGTAATGAATCAAATTATTTCACTCCAATTTTATTTATCAAAGATTTTTTTTACCTTTGCAACGCTTTTAAAAAGAACAAATTTGGGAAAGTTTGATTTATATCGGGTAGATTTGAAGAGGATGGAGGAAGATATTCTGAAATATGAATATTTGCTTGACAATCAATTCTTCATTAATATTGACGAAGAAGCCGTTCAAAAAGGGCGGGTCAAAGTTACCCTGACGGAAAGCAAACGGAAAGGCTTTTTCGATTTCGCATTTGTTTTGTCGGGAATTGCAGTTGTTTCGTGCGACAGATGTTTGGATGATATGGACCTGCCGATCGAAACCACGGCGCATTTGATTGTGAAATTTGGTAAAGATTTTGCGGAAGAAAGCGATGAAATTATCGTTATTCCCGAATCGGAAGGCAATATCAATTTGGCATGGTTCCTGTATGAATTTGTTGTGCTGGCAATTCCATTGAAGCACATACACGATTCCGGAAAGTGCAACAAGCACATGGCGGCGGAACTGAAAAAACATTCAGCAAAATCCGAAGACGACGATTCGTTTGATTCGGATATGGATGGTGACCTCAACGTGGGGGACACAGACCCGCGGTGGGATGCATTAAAAGATTTCACAGGCGAAAATTAATCAATAAAATTATAATAAAATGGCACATCCTAAACGAAGAGTTGGTAAAACCAGAAGAGACAAGAGAAGATCGCATGATCACGCAATTGTTCCACAATTATCTATTGATCCGACAACAGGCGAATATCATTTGTACCACAGGGCTCACTGGTATGAAGGGAAATTGTATTACAAAGGAAAAGTAATCATTGATAAAGCGGATGCCTAACTAACGACATGTTTGCATGAAAACCCTAAACAGTTGATGACGAATTGCTGTTTAGGGTCTTTTTTATAATCATTTATTTAACGTTTTAATTATATGAGCAAAATTCATGCTGTAATAACGGGTGTGGGCGGATATGTTCCCAAATACGTCTTGACGAATGACGAGATTTCTACTTACGTGGATACTTCCGACGAATGGATTCTCCAAAGAATAGGCATCAGAGAAAGGCGTATTTTGAAGCCGGAAGAAGGCATTGGAATCTCCTACTTAGCTCAAAAAGCGATTGAAGATTTAAGGAGCAGGAAAGATTTTGATCCTTTGGAAATAGAAGCGATTGTCTTTGCTACCACCACTCCCGATTATGTTATTCCCAATGCCGCATCGCTGATTGCTTATCGGACGGGAATGACCAATGCTTTCGGTTTCGATTTGGCTGCTGCATGTAGCGGTTTTATTTATGCTTTGGAAGTTGCCCAGGCCTTCATTGCTTCGGAAAAATACAAAAAAGTGATGGTCGTTGCCGGCGATGTTTTGTCGGCGGTTACCGACAAAATAGACAGAAATACTTGCCCGATATTTTCGGACGCCTGCGGGGTTGTCCTGCTCGAAGCAACCGAAGAAGAAGAAGGTATCATTGACGCTATCCTGCACATGGACGGCAACAGTCAGGAACATCTGCACATGTATGGCGGCGGATCAGTTCATCCGGCAAGCCACGAATCGATCGACCGGCGTTTGCATTTTATACACCAGAACGGAAAGGTGGTTTTCAAACACGCCATAACTTCGATGGCTAACGTCTGCGAAGAAATCATTCTCAAGAACGGATTGAAGAAAGACGATATTAAATGGGTCGTTCCTCATCAGGCTAACCTGCGGATTATTGAAGCAGTAGCCAGTCGGATAAATATCCCTATCGAAAAAGTAATGGTGAATATCGACAAATACGGCAACTCGAGCGCCGGCACCATTCCGCTTTGTCTGTGGAATTTGGAAAAGGATTTGCGGAAAGGCGACCAAATGATTCTCACTGCTTTCGGAGGCGGTTATACATGGGGTGCCGTTTATCTGAAATGGGGATATAATGCATAAATCGGGATTTGTAAATATCGTCGGAAATCCCAATGTTGGGAAATCAACACTGATGAATTTGCTTGTTGGCGAGCGGATTTCCATCATTACTTCCAAAGCCCAAACCACCCGCCACCGGATTATGGGCATTGTCAATACCGACGAAATGCAAATCGTTTATTCCGATACGCCAGGTGTTCTGAAACCAAATTATAAATTGCAGGAAAGCATGTTGAGTTTCTCGCGGTCAGCTTTGGATGACGCTGATGTGTTGGTTTATGTTACCGACGTAGTGGAAAAAATAGACAAAAACGATTTTTTTCTGGAGAAAGTGAAGAAAACGGCTTCGCCGGTTCTGTTGATAATCAATAAAATTGATTTGACCAACCAAAATGGCTTGAAAAAAAGCGTTGCCGAATGGAACGCGATTTTGCCGCAGGCGGAAATTATACCGATTTCGGCAACCAACAAATTTAATATTGATTATCTCAAAAAGCGGATTGAAGCATTGATCCCCGATTCTCCGCCTTATTTTGAAAAGGATGCTTTAACAGACAGGCCAGCAAGATTTTTTGTAACGGAAATCATTCGCGAAAAAATTTTATCCTATTACCAGAAAGAAATCCCCTATTCGACCGAAGTAGTTGTGGAGCAGTTTACCGAAAGTGCCAATCTGATTCGCATTAAGGCTATAATTATCGTTGAACGCGAATCGCAAAAAGGCATTATTATCGGCGAACAGGGGAAAGCGCTTAAAAAAGTTGGTTCGATGGCACGCAAAGACTTGGAACGTTTTTTTGACAGGAAAATTTTTCTTGAATTGTTTGTCCACGTTGAGAAAGATTGGAGAAACAAAGACAGTCTACTACAGAAATTCGGATACAATTGATAATCTACTTGTAATTGAAAAAGAAATGGTCTTGTGCCCACGAAACTGTCCTTTCCTATGAATAATACATTCCACGCTGCCTGCTCAACATTATCTTTATAGATAACATTCTATTGGTATCTTGTTCACAAGTTTAGCCGTTAGTAAATTAGTACAAAAATTGAAAAACACGAGTTTCCACAAGTTGTTTGAAGAATTTTCACACTTGCGTAAGCAATATTGGGTCTGTTTGTGTCCCCGCAGGGAGTCGAACCCTGGACCCAATGATTAAGAGTCATTTGCTCTACCAACTGAGCTACGGAGACTTTTTTAAAGAGAACGTGCGAAAGTAATCTTTTTAATGATATTATCCAAATATCTTGTGTAAATTATTTCAAAACGAGTTGATCGCGCTTTGCTTCCAAGGGCGTAACGGATAATGACAGTTACTTCTGTCTGAAAATACCATATTAAATCAGTGTGTTTCATAATTTAGTACAAACTTAAATA
>JAIRKG010000003.1 GCA_031260235.1 Dysgonamonadaceae bacterium
CAGAAATAAGCGCCTAACAGCAGTCGCGGAATAAATCCGTAAAATTGGAAGTGGATAAAACTGAAAATGAAAGCTACCGACCATATAACAATATGTTTGTTGCGAATTATCGCGGCAAAAATTCGCTGAAGTGCCCCCCGAAAAAGAAACTCTTCCCCAATGGCGGCAAAGACTGCTACAATCAACACATTGAAAATAAATGCCTGAATATTTTCGACACGCAGTATGGATTCAATGATCTTTGCCTGATTTTCTTCCATCGTTTTCATATATTCTTCCATGCCTTTTAGGAAATCGGGGAAAACCATTTGTTGGTTCAGTTGAGTAAGCAAGTTCAAAAAAGGCAAAGCAAAAATCATGCTTAATACAGTCCAAAATACCGTTGACCAATTAAATGGAGTGTTCAGATAAAGGTATTCCTTGTAATTTTCACTGAACAAATAAGCAACCAACAGCGCAGGAAAAACAAAAGAGCCTAACTGGGTAAGAAACTGTATTTCCCTTATACTATCCGGATAATCGGCTAAATTAGCCAATATCTCGTTCACAACTTCCATATTGAAACCCGATTTATAAGCAATAAAGAATACGGAAGCAACGCCTCCCACAACGCTTCCGATAATGACAATTCCAATGAACAAAATAAATTGGACAATACCGCCCGAATTTTTGAATACCCCCTTTAACATCTTAGTTTTTATTTCTTATTGTATTCTTCCAGCGCTTTTCCAAGGACAATCATCGCATTTTGCAAATCGTCCTTTTGAAGTACGTATGCGATGCGGACTTCATTCTTTCCCAATTCGGGAGTAGTGTAAAAACCGGACGCAGGCGCAAGGAAAATAGTTTGCCCTTCGTATTCGAAATCCGACAGGCACCAAGCGCAAAACTTATCGGCATCATCCACCGGCAAACGGGCGATTGTATAAAACGCGCCCATCGGAATGGCTGAATAAACGCCCGGAATCTTATTCAGGGAATCTATCAGGAAATTACGTCGACTCAAATATTCGTCATATACCTCTTGTGTATATTCTTCGGAAACATCCAAAGAGGCTTCGGCAACAATCTGCCCCAGCAAAGGCGGACTCAAGCGTGCTTGACAAAACTTCATGACGGTTTTCCGCAGTTCTTTGTTTCGTGTGATTAACATTCCTTCGCGAATACCACATTCGCTGTATCTTTTTGAGACAGAATCAATCAAAACCGCATTTTCTTCTATTCCCACCAAATGAAAAGCGCTGACATATGGCGAGCCGGTATAAATAAATTCCCTGTAAACTTCATCGGAAAACAAATACAAATCGTATTTTTTTACCAGGTCGCGTATTTGATTCATCTCTTTGCGCGAATAAAGATAGCCGGTCGGATTGTTTGGGTTGCAAATCAAAATTCCTTTGGTTCGCTCATTGATAAGCGCCTCAAATTTTTCAATCGGAGGAAGGGCAAAACCGTTTTCAATGGTTGAGACGACAGTGCGAATAACTGCGCCGGCCGAAATGGCAAAAGCCATATAGTTGGCATACGCCGGTTCGGGAACGATAATTTCGTCGCCCGGATTCAAACAGGCCATTAAGGCAAACAGCACGGCTTCCGATCCGCCGGTCGTTATAATAATGTCGTCGGCGCTGACATTGATTTTGAACTTGGAATAATAATGTACCAATTTTTCCCGATAACTTCTGAATCCGTTGCTCGGGCTGTATTCTAAAACTTTCCGGTCTAATTTTTTGATTGCGTCCAATGCAACTTGCGGCGTAGCGATATCCGGCTGACCGATGTTCAGGTGATAAACTTTCAATCCTCTCGCTTTGGCAGAATCCGACAAAGGAACGAGTTTTCGTATGGGCGATGCGGGCATTTCAATCCCGCGCGTTGATATTTTCGGCATAGAAATGTTTTATTTTTAGATTGCGAAAGTACAAGATTTTATTCTTATCACAAAATAAATTGATAATTCCGCTATGTTTGGTAAATGAGGAAAAATTGTTGTCCGGTTTTTGTACTAATTTAATCTTCGACGAAATTCACTGCAAGTAATCGCCGCAGCAACCGCAACATTTAACGATTCCGATGTTTTGATTCCGGGGGGATAATTCGGGATATACAGTTTGCGGGAAATGTATTTGGCAACGGAACGGCTGATGCCTTTACTTTCGTTTCCCAGGACAATCAATCCGTTAGCAGTCAATGTTTCTTCATAAATATTTCCCCCTTCAAGCAAAGTTCCGTAAACGGGAAAGTCGATAAAATCATTTAGTAATTCGGGAAGACGGGCGTAGAAAACTTTGACACGGGCGATTGCCCCCATTGTGGCTTGAACGGTTTTGGGATTGAAAATATCGGCGGTATCGGGCGAACAAATGACGTTTTTGATTCCAAACCAGTCTGCCAAACGAATGATTGTTCCCATATTTCCGGGGTCTTGTATCCCATCTAAAACCAAACTCAAATTTTGTTTAAGTTCGTCTTTATCCAATAGATAATTGGGTTGTTTGAAAACGGCGACGACGTCTTGAGGTGTTTTCATCATGCTTGCTTTTTTGATGTCGTCGCCTTCTGCGGCAATCAATTCGCCGGCACGGATATCGCCTTGTTGCGCTATCCACGAAGGTTTTGCAACCAGCAATTCACATTCGAAGAAAGGCAAAATATCTTTTACCAACTTGTTACCTTCGGCCAAAAAACAACCGGATTCGTCACGGAATTTTTTCATTCCCAACGAACGAATATATTTGATTTTATTCTTGCTCTGCATCGCGTCATATTTATAATTTATGCAAAGTTATCGGTAAATATCGGAATAGCCAAATAGTGGATTATTTTCTCGCTTCGCGGTATATAATAATGAAAAAGAACCCGATTAGCATTAGATGCACCAATGTATCTAACCTGTATACATCAATGTATCTAACCTGTATACACCAATGTCTCTAACCTATATACAAAAGTAGTTCTAATACTAATCGAGTTTTTGTGCTGGATTGCTTCGGGCTTTGCCCTCCGGGTGACGTGTGCGATTTATTTTGTACCTTTGCATCCGTATAAACGAATGAATGTGCACAATGGATACAAAAGAACAGTTTGAACAGGTGATAACGACGTGCCGCAGTCTTTTTGAAAAAAAGTTGAAGGATTACGGCGCGTCGTGGCGTATTATGCGTCCACAGTCTGTTACCGATCAGATTTATATCAAAGCCAATCGAATCAGAAGCCTTGAAATCAAAGGAACGAACAGAATAAACGAAGGTATTCATCCTGAATTTACCGCTATTGTTAATTATGGAGTTATCGGATTAATACAGCTGCATTTGGGTTTTTCTTCCGTTATTGATATAGATAATAAGGAAGCGCTGGATTTATATGATAAATTTATGATTGAAACCAAAGAATTGATGTACGCCAAAAATCACGACTACGACGAGGCATGGCGAAATATGCAGATCAGTTCTTATACGGATATGATATTAATGAAAATATACAGGACAAAGCAAATTGAAGCCAATGAGGGTAAAACCATTGTGTCGGAAGGCGTTGACGCCAATTATATGGATATGATTAATTATTCTTTATTTGCATTAATAAAATTGGAATATGAAACTGAGGTTTAAAAAAAGCATTGTAGAAATCAGCAGAATTGTTTTAGGAGCGGTATTTGTCTTTTCCGGCTTTGTGAAAGCGGTCGATCCGTGGGGGACTATCTATAAAATCGAAGATCATCTGGAAGCGTTCGGACTTGATTTATGGAGTTTCATAGCCTTGCCTTTTGCTTTTGGTTTATTTGTCATTGAATTTGGAATCGGAATTTGTTTGCTGCTGGGAGTTTACAGAAAATTGAATACGATTTTTGCTTTGCTGTTTTTGGCAGTCATGACGCCGCTGACGCTTTATCTGGCAATTAAGAACCCCATTACGGACTGCGGTTGCTTCGGAGATGCTTTGACGCTATCCAACCGGCAAACGTTTTTCAAAAATCTTCCTTTGCTGTTAATGGCTATATACCTGTTTTTGCATTATAAATTGATAATGTCGGCGTTCACGAAAAGATGCTATTCGTTAATCGCATTTTGGGCGTATGCATTTATTGCGGGCGTGGCGTTGTATAGTTTTTCCTGTCTGCCGATTCTTGATTTCAGGCCGTATAAAACAGGCGCGAATATACCTGCATTGATGGAAATTCCGGAAGATGCGGAACAGCCTGTATTTGATACAAAGTTGATTTATTCGAAAGATGGCATACAGCGGGAATTTACGATTGCCGACTATCCGAAAGGCGATTCGAGTTGGGTTTTCGTCACTTCAAAAACCGTTACCGTCAAAAAAGGCTACGAACCTCCAATTCACGATTTCTCTATTACAACCGAAGAGGGAGACGATATTACAGGCAATGTGCTGTCCGATCCGAACTATACGTTCCTGCTTATTGCTCATAAACTGGGGGAAGCGTCCGACAATAATGTGTACAAAATCAACAATATATATGATTATTCCCAAAAGTTCGGATATAAATTTTATGCTTTGACGGCTTCCAATCCCGCTGAAATCAGGGAGTGGGTTAAAAATACGGGAGCAGAATATCCTTTCTGCACCATGGATGATATTACTTTGAAAACAATCGTCCGTTCCAATCCGGGATTGCTGTTGCTCAAAAACGGGACGATTATCAATAAATGGTCAAACAGGACTTTGCCCAATCTGTCGAAATTGAATATGCCGTTGGATAACGGCAATATCGGAAAAATTCCCGCAAAACACAATGAGAGGAATATGATTATCGCTACGCTTATATTTATTATTCCACTTTCGATATTGTTTCTGCTTGATTTTTTTGTTTACGGGAAACAGCAGAGAGAGAGAGGAGAAAAAAGATTGGCGCAGAATAAATAAGAATAAATCAATTCACGATTGTTACCCAACCGTATTTATCTTCTTCGTCGCCATATTGAATAGCCCGTAATTTGTTATATAATCTTTCGCTGACAGGTCCCGGACGTCCGTCTTTCGAAAATATATAAGACTTGTTTTCGTCCAAATCGTCAATCCGCGAAACAGGACTGATAACTGCCGCCGTTCCGCAAGCGCCCGCTTCCTCAAATGTCGCCAATTCTTCCACCGGAATAGGACGACGTTCTACTTTCAAGCCGATTTCTTCGGCCAGCGTGATCAAACTTTTATTTGTGACGGACGGTAAAATCGACTGTGATTTCGGCGTAACATAAGTATTGTTTTTAATGCCGAAAAAATTGGCGGGACCACATTCATCAATGTATTTTTTCTCTTTTGAATCCAAATATAAAACGGCTGAATAGCCTTTTTTATGTGCAATTTCACCGGCAACCAAACTCGCCGCATAATTCCCGCCAACCTTGATTGTTCCCGTGCCTTGCGGCGCCGCGCGGTCGTATTCCCTTAAAATAACATAGGGAGTCGGCTTGAAACCCGTTTTGAAATAAGGACCCACCGGCGTTACAAATACAAGGAAAAGGTACTCGTGAGCAGAATTTACGCCCACTCGGGCGGACGTTCCAAGCAACAGCGGCCGAATATACAAAGATGCCCCGCTTTCATAAGGCGGAACAAACCGCAAGTTTCTTTTCACCGCTTCCAAAACCGCTTTTTCAAACATCTCTACCGGAAATTCAGCCATTAAAATACCACGCGAAGAAGATTGCATACGCAAAGCATTTTCCCGCATACGGAATATTCGTACCTTACCGTCTTTCCCTCTAAAAGCCTTCAAACCTTCAAACGCTTCCTGGCCGTAATGCAGACATGTAGCGGCTATGTGCAAACTAATCTGTTCGGAATCGGTTATTTCCAAATCGCTCCACTGCCCGTTTTTGTAATAACTCCGAACATTAAAATCGGTTTTCATGTAACCGAAAATTAATTCCGACCAGTTGATGTTCTCCATTTCTTTACAATTATTTTTTACTTTTTATATGAAGTGTTTTTTCCGTTGTTCATATTTTTATTGCCACTAATTCACTAATTTTATTCATGTTAATTCGTGCATTAGTGGCAATAAATTTGGCAAAATTATTTTTCATTCAACGGAATCAACATCTTATAAAACGACCGCCAAACAAAAACCAGACCCAAAACGAGGAATGGAATAGCAATCCATATTGAGTAATCGGATGCCGGATTGGCTTTCATCTCAATACAAATCTCCGTCGCCAACAATCCGAAAAGCGTAGAGAACTTGATAATCGGATTCAACGAAACCGACGATGTGTCTTTAAACGGATCTCCAACCGTGTCGCCGACAACCGCCGCTTCGTGCAACGGTGTATTCTTTTCACGCAATTCCACTTCAACAATTTTCTTTCCGTTATCCCAACTTCCGCCTGCATTCGCCATATAAATCGCCTGAAATAAACCGAACACAGCAATCGAAATCAAATATGCCACGAAGAAATTCGGATCAAAAAACGCAAAAGCCAATGTCAGGGAAATGAGCGCAATAAATATATTCCACATACCTTTCTGGGCATATTGCGTACAAATCTTCACCACTGATTTGGAATCTTCGATATTCGCTTCGGTTTTGTTCATATCGAACGTTTTCTTGATAAATTCTACGGCTCGATAAGCTCCTGTGGTAACAGCCTGCACAGACGCTCCGCTAAACCAGAAGACAACCGCGCCTCCGCAGATAAGTCCCAAAATCACGGGTGCATCCGTAAGGGAAAGATTTAGCAATCCGACTTTTTCGAGCAGGAGAATAATGGAAAAAATCATCGTCGTCGCGCCTACGACCGCCGTTCCGATAAGTACCGGTTTTGCTGTCGCCTTGAAAGTATTGCCTGCCGAGTCGTTTGCTTCCAGATAGTATTTCCCCTTTTCAAAATCGGGTTTGAAACCATGTTCTTTTTCAATTTCTTGGCTGATGCCTTTTATCTGTTCTATTTGCGAAAGTTCAAAAACCGATTGTGCATTGTCGGTAACAGGCCCGTAACTGTCCACAGCAATGGTTACAGGTCCCATGCAAAGGAATCCGAAAGCCACCAGGCCGAAAGCAAAAATCGAAGCGTGAATTCCCAAAACGGCTTCCAATCCCAATTGCGAAGTGAAATAAGCAAGCGTCATCAATCCTACAATCAAAAGTCCCGTCCAGAACGCGCCAAAATAACCGGCCACAATTCCCGAAAGAATATTGAGTGAAGGACCGCCTTCCCGCGAAGCCGTTACGATTTCTTTTACGTGAATAGATTTCGAACTTGTGAATATTTTAGTAAACTCAGGAATAAGCACCGCCGCCAGCGTCCCGCAACTGATAATCACCGACAATTTCCACCAAAGCGTAGTATCGGGCATATCGCCGAGCAGCAGATGACTCATAAAAAAACTTGCCGAAATACAAAGAACAGCCGCAATAACAATCAAACGCATAAGCGGCAATTCAAAGTCGAAATCCTTTTTCTTTCCATATAATTTATTGGATATGGATTGATTGATAAAAAATGCGCAACCCGAAAGGAAATCCATTAAAAAACGCATCCCGAAAATCCAAACGATTAACTTCGCTTGAATCTGTGGATCGGGAATGGCAAGCGTGATAAATGTGATAAGCGCTACACCGGTAACTCCATAAGTTTCGAATCCGTCGGCAGTAGGACCGACGCTGTCGCCTGCGTTATCACCCGTGCAGTCGGCAATGACACCCGGATTGCGCGGGTCGTCTTCTTTCACTTTGAAAACCACTTTCATCAAGTCGGAACCAATATCGGCAATCTTCGTAAAAATACCGCCCGCTATGCGTAACGCACTTGCACCCAGCGATTCGCCAATGGCAAATCCCAAAAAGCAGACGCCGACAATGTCGCGCGGAACAAACAACAGAATGATAATCATCATCACCAATTCGAGCGAAATAAGGAACAGCCCAACGCTCATACCCGCTTTCAATGGAATATTGACCACATCCAACGGACGATTGCGCAACGCAGAAAAAGCAGTCCGCGCATTGGCATACGTATTTACCCTAATTCCATACCACGCAACCGCGTATGAACCTGCCATCCCGACAATCGAGAAAAGCAGCACCAGCGATACCGTGCCGATACTTTGTCCGGTCAATCCGAAAAAGTAAATACACAAAACAACCGCAATCAACCCGAAGAGCATCAGCAAAAACCTGCCCTGCTGCGCAAGATAAGTGCGGCAAGTTGCGTAAATAATCGACGCCACTTTTTCCATCGACTTGTGAACGGGAAGTTTTTTAACCTGATTAAACAACAAAAGGCTGAACGCCAACGTACCGGCGATAATCAAAGCGCCGTAAAACAAAAAGTTCCACGAAGAAACAGCGCTTCCGAACAGGTGGAAAGTGCCTTCATGTAAATCCGGAATAGCGAGGTCTGCTTCGCTCGCAAAAGCTGAAAAATTAAACCCTAAAATGAAACCGACTAGAACACTGAAATTTTTAAAATAATTCATTTTCAAAATATTAAATTTGTTATATAAATTTGTTTTTTTGCTTTGAACAACAATTTTCATTCTAATTAATAAAATCTATTTAAAACGGAAAAACGATGCAAAATTAGTACAAATTTTGGATTAATTATCATTATTTCGGTTTTTTCGTAATTTTTTTTTTGCCCGTCTGTTTCATACTGCATTGATTTTATCTTGCATAACAATCTTCATAGTTTTCTTTAGTTCGAAAAATGACGCCGTAAAGGTAAGTATAAAACAACACAACAGCGTTAATTTCAATTAAATCAACCTTAAAATTTATTAATGAGCATGAATATAGCGCTATATTGATATAAAACTAATGCGAGCCCGAAACAATCCGGTCTCCTCGTCAAGGATTAAGCTTTGATAGAGAGAGGCGGGGCGAGTCGTGATACTCGATAGCCAAAATCATTTTATTTACGTATAAATCATTATCTTTGCTGTGCAATTTAACCGAATCGAAAAGAAGGCATGCTTTCAACGATAAATAAAACGCTATGTATTTTTCTGTTATTCCTGCCGGTGGCTTTCCTTGCCCGTTCTCAGGAAGAAAAGCTCGTTCCGTTGACATATCAGTCATCATTAATAGGCTTTGGGACGAGCCGTGTTTATGATTCTTATCTTTCCCCTTTAATATATAGTGGATCGAATGTGGGGATTCTTTATGAGAAAATGTGTATGGCAGGATGGGGAAATGGAAACTTTTCACCACAACATCAGCTTTTCTTCGACTATTCCTGTACCGGAAATAAGACGAATACGGCATCCGACCATACAGGACTGATCGAATATGATTATACGGTGTATTATCGTTTCAATTTGAACGATGATTTTCAGGTATTTGCAGGGGCTCAGGCTGGCGTCTTGCTCGGATTTATTTATAACAGCCGGAACGGAAATAATCCTGTATCAGCAAAGGGGAATGTCAATTTAGGGCTTTCGGGGATTGCGGCGTATAAATTAATGATTAAATCACAGCCTGTTCGTTTCAGGTATCAGTTCAATTTGCCGGTGGCGGGTGGCGTCTATTCTCCGCAATTTGGAGAATCGTATTATGAAATCGGGTTGGGAAACAGCGAGAAGTTGTTTTACCTGTCTTCGTTTCACAATCATTTTGCGTTCAAAAACATTTTGTCTGTTGAGCTTCCTTTGAATTGGCTTACCTTTCGCGCAACGTTTGCCAATTCGTTTTACCAAACCATAATCAACGATTTGACTACTCAATGGCACTCAAACACCTTTTATTTGGGCGTTTCCAAAAACTTTTATACTGTGAACGGACGAGAACAGCATAATGGAAAATATTCCGGTGTTTTTAAATAAATCAAGTAAAATGAATAGTGTGTCGAAGTCATTACAATTAATTCTTAAGAGCCATAAGAGTGGTTTCCTGTTATTGGTGTTCTTTTCACTCTTTGCCTGTGTGGATATTGAAGAATATCCCAATAATCCGCGCGGCAATTTTGAAGCCTTATGGACAATTATGGACGAGCATTACTGTTTTTTTGAGTATAAAAAAGAATGGATTGACTGGAACAAAATCCATTCAGAATATAAGGAGAAAGTCAAAAACGATATGGATGACGAAGCGTTATTTGCACTTCTAAATGAGATGCTTCAGGAATTAAAGGACGGTCATGTCAATTTATATACGCCGTTTGACGTTGGCCGTTACTGGAAATGGTTTGAAGATTATGAAAGCAATTTTGACGAATCATTAATAAACAAATATTTAGATTCGACTTATGCAATAGCCGGAAGCATCCGGTATCAAATATTGGAAGACAATATCGGTTATTTATATTACGGCAACTTTTCATCGGTAATAGGCGAAACGAATCTGGATTATATTATTCACGGAATGTCCGATTGCAGGGGATTGATTATTGACGTCAGGAACAATGGCGGCGGGCTGTTGAGCAATGTAAACAAGATTGCTTCTCGCTTTGTGACTGAAAAGACTTTGGTTGGATATATGCAGCACAAAACCGGAAAAGCCCACGACGCTTTTTCAGAGCCTGTCGCTCGCTACATTGAGCCTTCCGCGCGGCTGCACTATCAAAAACCGGTTGTTGTATTGACGAACAGAAGTTGTTTCAGCGCCACCAACGACTTTGTAAATGCAATGCGTTACTGTCCGAAGGTCACTATTTTGGGCGACCGTACCGGCGGCGGCAGCGGATTGCCGTTCTCTTCGGAGTTGCCCAACGGTTGGTCGGTACGGTTTTCGGTATGTCCGATGCTTGATGCAGACAAAAACCACCTCGAACTTGGAATCGAACCCTGTATTCGCAAGGATTTGTTGCCTTCGGATGTGGAGAAAGGGAAAGATACGTTAATTGAAGCCGCCAAACAAGAGATTAAAAATTGGTCAAGTAGTTGTTCGGATCGGTTCAATTAGCAGGCTGATTTTATCTGTGACGTTTTCACTTGAAAAAAGATCATTGCTTTCAACGATAAAAGTTGCTTTATTGTAAAACTCTTCCCGCATAGCCAAATTCGCGGCAATAAAGTTCTTCATTTCCTCAGAGTCTTTGTCTTTTATCAGCGGACGTTTCTGTTTTCCCGTTTTCAATCGTTCTGTGAGTTTTTCTACGCTCGCTTTCAGGTAAACAGTAGTTCCCGATTGATTCATTATATCCATATTATCGAAAAAACAAGGTAACCCCCCACCTGTGGAAATCACCACGTTTTCAAAATCTTTAATCTCAAGCAAAATCTTTCGTTCGAGTTCTCGAAAAGTCGCTTCGCCTTTTTCTTCAAAAATGTCGGATATGCGTTTGCGATAACGGTTTTCGATAAACAAATCCATATCAATGAATTGCAGATTCAGTTTTTTCGCCAGTTGCTTACCGACAGTGGTTTTCCCGGAACCCATATAACCGATTAAGAAAATTTTTTGCTTGTCAATCATTTTGTTTGTGTATTAAAAACCGGTGCAAAATTAAGGAATTTTTCATACTTTTACCATTCAAAAATTTAGAAAAACATGTTGAAAAAGAAATATTATGTAGTTTGGAAAGGAATTGCCCCCGGTATTTACGATTCGTGGGACGAAAGTAAAAAGCAAATCGACGGATTTGAAGGAGCGCTCTATAAATCATTCTCCACGAAAGAAGAAGCCGTCGAAGCGTTTCGTTCGGAGCCTTCCGGATATTTCCACTATCGCAGAAAAGCAACGCCCGTTTCCGGGCAAATTATTAAAGAAAGCCTTTCGGTAGATGCAGCTTGTTCGGGGAATCCGGGGAAAATGGAATACCGTGGCGTCAATACCGCTACCGGCGAGGTGATTTTCAACGTCGGTCCTTTCAAACAGGCAACCAACAACATCGGCGAATTTTTAGCCATTGTGCACGCATTGGCATTACTGAAAAAGCAACATCTTGATACCCCTGTTTATTCCGATAGCGAAAATGGAATGTTGTGGGTTAAGCAGAAAAAATGCAAAACCAAATTGCAGCCCACCGAAAAAAACAAACCTGTTTTTGACTTGATTCAACGAGCGGAAACCTGGCTGCAAAACAATACGTATACCAATCCGGTTTTGAAATGGGATACTAAGAATTGGGGGGAAATTCCGGCGGATTTTGGGCGAAAAAGAGGCGCTTCCCGCTAATGACAAGGAGGGTCATGTCCTTTTTTTATTTTTCAAACATGAGAAATTTTATGCATTCAAAATTTTTCGTCAATTCGATAATTTGCGGCAAATCTTTCTTTTTCTTTAACAGCAATGAAGTCTTGAGGGATGGCGCCATTGCAATTCCTGGATTGCTTCGGCTTCGCCTCTGGGTGACGACTGCGGCTTTGTTGCCTCACCCCGTCATTGCGAGGGCGAAGTCCGAAGCAATCCAGGAAGAAAAGAAATGGATTGCCGCGCCGCTTCGCGGCTCCGGGTGACGCTTTTTTCTTCAAATCTATTTGCATCACCAAAAACGATGTGTATCTTTGCAATCAAATCAATACACCGTATACTATATGAAACGAAAAATTTATTTGACAGCAGCAGTATGCCTGCTTTGCCTTTCAACGGCACAGGCGCAAACTTTCAATATTAATACCGGCAGCAACATCGTAATCACGGCGAACGGGACTTACACAATTACAGGCACCGGCTCGCCGACAACCCACACCATTAAGGTAAACCCCGGCGTTGTTGCCGATATTACGCTGGAAAATGTAAACATTGACGTAAGCGGAATCACAAACGCCTGCGCCTTCGAGATGTCGGGCGCAACCGTTACGCTACGCCTTTCCGGCACTGACACCCTCAAGTCAAATGGGACCGCCGCAGGCTTGCAAGTTTCCGCAGGCGCTACGCTCGTTATTGAAGACGCATCAAACAGCAATCGTCTTACCGTATCCGGCGGAGCAAAGGCGGCAGGAATAGGCGGAGCGTCGGGATCTGCGGCAGGAAACATCACGATAAACAGCGGGATTATCACCGCAACAGGCTCCACTGCCGCAGGAGACAACGGCGGCGGCGCAGGCATCGGTGGCGGCTATCAGGGAGACGGCGGCGTTATCACGATAAACGGCGGAGAGATAACCGCAATTTGCGAAAGCACAGACTGGGGCGCTGCCGCTATCGGCGGCGGTGGCAGCG
>JAIRKG010000105.1 GCA_031260235.1 Dysgonamonadaceae bacterium
CTTTATATTGGAAGCATGTTGAATATCGCGCGTTGAATGGGCCAAACAGAGGTGAGCACCAGCAGCATTTTGAAACATTGAGATTTCGTGACACTCTATCTTCCATCATGCAAAAAGACACCACGATGTTGGAAAAATTCAGCGAATATTATAACCAAAAGTAAAAACAAAAACAGTTGGAAGATATGAATAGATTAACCATATTGTTTGTTTTATTTTGTTTGCTTGCCGGTTGCGAAAAAACTGTTTACACTTCTTCGGAGCTTTGGAAATCGTTAGTGAATGAAACGGATCGTGACCTTTTTTATGTTGTGCATACTACAGAAAGAAGTGATAGCGCTTTTGCGGATAGCCACGACAGCATTGGTTTTTATTTTGAGAAGCATAAAACAATAATAACAACATTTCTTGGAGGATATATCCGTGATATTGATCATATTTTCTCTCTTGAAGAAGAACTATATAATTTGACAGACACTTGTTCTTTTTTCCATCAAGGTCCTTGGGTTATCGGCGATTGGAGAGATACTCTATATCAGGAAAATATTTTCCGTAGTTATGACGGAAATTTTTTAAACGAAAAGAATTCGGAAACATTAGTGGTAACAGACACTCTATTTTCCATCATGCAAAAAGACTCCACGATGTTGGAAAAATTCGGTGAATATTATAACAAAAAGTAAAAACAAAAACAGTTGGAAAGTTCCTAAATCCTTTCTTTTAGCGAGGAACGTAAACAAAAAAAACTCCGAAATCAGGTTTGTGTACCTATATTTCGGAGTTTTTTGTTTGGCAGGCAATCCCGGTGATGGTTACATTTGGCTTTGAATAAGTATATTCAAATGTACCACGCAAATGTACAGGGTAAATGTAAAGTATGCAAACCCAAGTTACTTTCGTTGCGGTTTACTTTGCGGGCAAGCCACGATATTGAACGTTCCTGGCGAGGGCACAAGCCCGAAGCAATCCGGAAAAGAAAGAAATGGATTGCCGCGCCGCTACGCGGCTCGCAATGACGAAGCGGGGTTGCAAATTATAGGCTTTTAACGTATAATTATAGGCTCTGAACATATAATTATACTCTCCGAACATATAATTATACTCTTTTAGAATAGTCGGCGATACTTTTCAGTATCAAAATAACACAAAAAGAGTGCAATTTGATTATTTGCAGTGTTTTTTCTGGATTGCTTCGCTTCGCTCGCAATGACGTAGTGTTCTTTTCCGGATTACTTCACTGCTTCGCAGTTCGCAATGACGGCTACGGGGTTCCGGATTTTTTTATTCTGTTTCAGGGATTTAGATAAATCAATGGATAAATTATTTGCATATTATTTTTTAATTTACTTACTTTGCATCGCTTTATTCGTCAAAAAGTGTAATGACCTCTCGCTTTTTTTATTTTATTAATCGCTCACGTGGAGGTGGTGGGCAAAAAAAATTTATAAATATGTTTAAAAAATTTGTTATTTTAGTAGTAGCTGTTTTTACGGCAAGTAGTTATGCACAAGCACAAGAATCGTACAAGCCGGCAAGCGGTGATTTTTCGGTTGAAGTTGGAGTTTCTCCGTTTTCAGAAGACGGACCTGTTGTTTCAGACGGATCTTTAACGGGTACTTATTTCATATCCGAAAAATGGGCGGTCAGGTTGGAATTGGGATTAGATTTTGCTCGGGACTATTTTAATAACGGAGAAAAAGGCTATGACAGAGTGTCCGTCAAAGAACAAACCTCTGTATTTGCTTTATCTCCCGGTATTAGCTATTATTTCTCCGGAACAGATAGATTGTCTCCTTTCATTGGAGGCGCTTTGCTTTTTGCAAACAGTTATGCAAAGGAGACCACCGAACAAGGTAACTATAGTGAAACAAAAACCCTTATTGAGAATGGTGAATCATTCACTGCTTTCGGGCTTGGCGTATATACCGGATTTGATTATTACATTGCTAAGAAGATCTATTTAGGTATTGAAGTCGGATTGATAGGCGTTTCCACATCTATTCCGACTCCCGACAAAAGCTCGGTCGGAGCATTCAATCTGTCTTTCGCCGCTAATCCTTCAATTCGTTTGGGATATAGTTTCTAAACCGGATAGATTGTTTTAATTTTAAAATAAAAATGAACATTCCTTTAATCAGGTTTGTTCATTTTTTTTATTTAACTCGTGTTACACAAAAAGGACGTCCGTTTTTCGGTTAGCGACAGCGAAAACGGCACTCATTGCAAAATCACTAATGCAATGAGACTATATCGCCCCCTTTTACACCTAAATTTTTGATAGTTCGTTCATTTTTCTGTCAATATCTTCAAAAGCGTTTTCGAGTCGCTCGGTGTGATATTGTTCGTACATTGCGTTAATATAGTCAATCTGCCCTGTTTCTTCCCATTTTTTTAGGATTTCAGGGGCGATTGTATTTTTATATTCTGCGTACTTTTCGAGCAAATAGGCAAAAAAATACACTTTGTTGGATTTTATTCTTGGTATGTTTTCAAACCATTCCATAATTTTATATCGTTTGAATATATGTTGAATTTCGCGGGTTGCCTGTTGCGATTTCAGATTGATACAAGTCCCAAATTACCAACGGCGATTCCCAATACAGTTTATTGTCAGCATCTGCAAGCATTTTGTAAGTTTCGGAAAAAATATATTTACGCAATGCGTTTTCTTCGCTAACATTATATTTTTCAGCAATTAAAGGCACTAAAAATTGCTCGAAAAAGAACAAATAATCACTCATTTTCCAATTCATAACGGCATTATCTCCTTTAACTTTAATTGTTGTAACGATTTTTCTGTTTTGAAAACGACTTGGTCTTTTAATTTATCGGTTCGAAGTTGTCTTATAGCAAATTCTGCAAAAAAATCCTTTGAGTTAGGGTTTGTTTCAATAGCATTGATATACGATTGAATTGTTGGAATAGTTGTGTCGTTGGCGACGGGTCCGATAATTAAATCACAATCGTCTTTTAAATCTATATTCAAACGGTGTTCGCAAACAAAATCTAACCACTCTTTTGTAGGATTTTCAAAGCGAATAATCTGTAATTTATCCGAAAAATCAGCATCAAATTCATAAACATTCAACAGCGGAACACCTTTTTGAGAACGATTTACAACCATTTTTGCCCACGAAATTGCCTGTTCTTCGTCTGTAGTGGTGTAGAAACCCGCCCCAAAATCCAATGCCCGATTGGGTTTCAAAATTTTTGGCGTGTCAAATTTTATATTTGTTCCGTGATATACTTTCATTAGCGTTGCCTTAAATTTTCGCATACAAAATGTGTTGCAAAGATACTATTCTCTGGGAATTAACAATTAAATTTCGCAATCTTTAACCGTTTTTTACTGTGGGTTACTTCGTTTTCGGTCATCGCTTGGGCATTGTTTTGCGCGAAAATTCGCAACCGCAATATTGCTGATTGTAAAACCCGTTCTCTTTGAGTAGGATGGCGCGGCGTTCGCTCATACCGTCTTTTCGCCAGTTCCTGTCCCAAAAAATAATATTCGCGTGAGCGGTAACGGCTTGCTTGCCGGCTTCTGCAATCTGCGCAAGGTCTTTCCAGCGAGACGAGCCTAAGGTCGTAGCAATCGTATCGAATCCTTTTTCATTGGCGAGCCGCGCCGTTGCCGACAGGCGCATCCGGAAACATTCCAGGCAACGTATCCCTCGTTCCGGCTCCCCTTCCAATCCTGCAATGCTCTTTAACCACAAATCGTGACTATAGTCGCCGGCAATAATTTCCAAGCCTGATTGACGGGCGAAACGGCTACATTCTTTTTTTCGGATTTCATATTCTTCCATCGGATAAATATTCGGATTAAAATAAAACAGCACGGGGCGTATTTCCCGTTCAAGCAGGTATTCAATAATAGCCGCCGAACAAGGTGCACAACAGACATGAAGTAAAAGTTTCATTGAGATTTACGAATAAAAATGCAAATTTATCATTTTTTTTGCCATAGATAAGGATTAATCTTTGTACTTTTGACTCAATTTCAATTTATAAAAATATTATTATGAACACTACAAAAATTCAAGAAAAATTCAGTAACTTGTATGGAGAAGGCGGCGCGTTATACGTTTCTCCCGGAAGAATTAACCTTATCGGCGAACATACCGATTATAACGGCGGATTTGTACTCCCCGGCGCCATTGATAAGGCAATGTATTGCAGCGTGAAGGCAAACGGTTCAAGTAAAGTAAGAGCATTTGCCCTTGATTTGAATGAATCGGCAGCGTTTGGTCCGAAAGAAGAAGACAAGCCCGAAAAAGGTTGGGCGAAGTACATTTTCGGCGTATGCCGCGAAATGAATAAAAAGGGTAGGGAAGTCCCCGGATTCGACATTGTTATTTCCGGCGATGTGCCGCTGGGAGCTGGAATGTCATCGTCGGCAGCGCTGGAGAGCACAGTGGGATTTGCTTTGAATGATTTGTTTAATCTTGGTTTCGACCGTCAGGAACTGGCGTTGATCGGACAGGCTACGGAACACAATTACGTAGGTGTAAAATGCGGAATTATGGATCAATTCATTTCCTGTCTGGGTAAAAAAGGCTCTTTGCTGCGTTTGGATTGCCGTTCGCTGGAATATGAATATGTTCCGTTTGCGCCCAAAGGCTATAAACTTGTGTTAATCAACACTTGCGTGGAACATAATTTGGCGGCAGGCGGGGAATACAACAAGCGTCGCGAATCCTGTGAACGGGTTGTCGCCGAAATTGCCAAAACGCATCCCGAGGTGAAACTGCTCCGCGACGCGACGCTCGATCAGTTGAAAGCGGTAAAAGGAAAAGTTGATGCGACGGACTATATCCGCTCGGAATTTGTGGTGGAAGAAATTCAACGTCTGCTCGACACTTGCGACGCTTTACAGAAAAACGATTATGAAACCGTTGGCAGGAAAATGTATGAAACGCACGAAGGGTTAAGCAAAAAATATTCGGTAAGTTGTCCCGAATTGGACTTTTTGAACGAACAGGCAGGTAAATACGGCGTAACCGGTTCGCGCGTAATGGGCGGCGGCTTCGGCGGTTGTACAATCAATTTGGTGAAAGAAAACAAAATCGAAGAATTTATTAAAGGAGCGACCGAAGCTTACGAAAACAAATTCAATATCAAACCCAAAATCTATGATGTTGTAATCGGCGACGGAGCAAGAAAACTTTAAAAACAAGTGTATGATTAATTATGATTTGCTGAAAATACGGGGATTTGTCTTTGATGTGGACGGCGTTTTGTCGCCAGAATCCATTCCTTTGCATCCCAACGGCGAACCGATGCGGATTGTGAATACCAAAGACGGTTATGCCATGCAACTCGCCGTTAAAAAAGGTTTTCAGATGGGAATTATCACCGGTGGGGATTCGGAAGCCGTCAGGATTCGTTTCGGAAAATTAGGATTTCAGCATATATACTTGAGAGCAAAAGATAAAATTAAAATGTTTCACGATTTCATGGAAAAAACAGGATTGAAACCGGAGGAAATTTGCTATGTCGGCGACGATATTCCCGATTATGAAATCATGAAAACGGCAGGTTTGCCGGCATGTCCGTCCGACGCTGTTCTCGAAATCAAAGAGATTGCCCTGTACATCTCGCCGAAAGAAGGAGGCAAAGGTGTCGGACGCGATATTATCGAACAGGTATTGAAAGTTCATGGAATTTGGATGTCCGACGATGAAGCATTTGGATGGTAAGCCTTACCCCAATCTACTTATTTTATGTAACTTGTCTTCATCAAGCACTTTAATTTTCCGCCCATCCAAAGCAATCACCTTTTCGGAAGCGAAAATAGATAAAGTGCGGATAGCGTTGGAAGTAGTCATGTTGGAGAGATTGGCGAGGTCTTCCCGCGAGAGGTAGATATTAATTGTGTTATCGTCTTCCAGTCCGTAGCTGTCGATCAGGAAAATCAATGATTCGGCAAGGCGTCCGCGAATATGCTTTTGGGTAAGGTTTACCGTTCGTGCTTTCGTAATGCCTAAATCAACGGATAATTGGTGAATAAAGAATTTGCAAAGGTTAAAATTTTCCCGAAGAATATCGTTCACCACTGTCATTGGAACCAAGCAGACGCTCGACGGCTCAAAAGCGGCAGCGGCAGTCAGGTAGTTTTCTTTGGCAAAATAAGCACGGTAAGCAAAATACTGAATAGGTTTGATGATGCGGATTATTTGGCTATGGCCGATTCCTTCCTTATAAATTTTCACTTTCCCTTTGAGCAGGCACATCAAATTTTGGGGTTTATCGCCTTCGGAATAGATTTTTTGATTCTTTTTAAAATACTGAATATGCGCATTGTGCCGCAACAATTCGCGTTCCTGTTTACTTAACAAGCGCCAAACCTCCGACAGGCTACGTGAGAAATCTAAAAAATCATTATCTTCATCCATCTGTGTTATAGAACTTTGTTTTGTGATACAAACATAATGATTTTTTTTGAGTTTAATGGAATCTCTTCTTATTTCGCCGTTTTTAGCATTAAATCAGTGAAAAATAATTATTCTTTTTTTAAATAGGGTCGTCCTTTTCTCGAAAGAGATTGTCCTTTTTTAAATAGGGTTGTCTCTATTGTTCCAAGAAAAAGTCCCTGCCTTACTAACCTTCACTGTTCCCCCAAAATTGTTTCCATACAAATCTCCCGTATCAAACGCAAGTTGAACGCCGATTTTCCAGCCCCGCCACTTCGCAGGCTCGTAGCTACATTCCAGCAACGAAGAAAGGTTGTTTTGTTTTTTGGAGAAAGGAGCATTCATCCGCCCCCAAGCCTGCATTTGCGTAAGAAGCAAGCGGTAGGACAAGTCGGGCGCGAGATTTCCGTTCATCCCCAAATGGACGGCTTTCAGGCGGTTGTTCTTAAATTCAAGTGAGCCGTCGTTGTTATATTCGGGAGAAGTTAGCAGGGGATTTCCCAGGGCTCTTCCGTAATATGCCCAGCCGCAGGTGTAATAGAAATGGTTGTAGTAATTATCATTCCCGCCGCCGCGGTAGTTTCGTCCGTCGCCGTGGTTATAATCCAGAAAGTGCATTGGTCCACTTTGGTTCGTGGTGTTTATGGCTTCCAAAACTATTTTTTTCAGACAGGGGAGATGAACAAATGCGACGCTTCCGCCCCAAATGCCGTCTCGCCAGTTGGCAAATTCCAATCCTGAATTGTCGTCGTAAAGATGATGTTTGTATAGCGAAGCGTGGAAATTATCCGTTTTATATTCAAACAGAAAATTTATTGTTCCCAAATGGTTACCCAACCGGTTAATTTGGTCGCCTGTCATAGCGTTGTCTCCGCCATGTCCTCCAAATGCGACGAGGAGAAAATCTTTGAACGATTCGGGCAGTTGTCCGAAATCATCAACGGAAGTCCACCCGCCCCACTGTACGGCGTGGTCTAATCCGGCAGTGAACGACAGCGGAAACTTTTCTTCCGGATCCGCCCATTGCAGAAACAGGAATTTGCGATGCCACAGGATGTCGATTGTATAGTTAGTCGTTGCATTTTTAATATAGTCGCCGTCCATTGATTTGCCAACGGAGAAGTCGGCTTTGAATTTCATAATCCCCTTTGTATATGGAACATTTGTATATTCCGAAAAACCTGCGCTTATTGCCGGAATGGGACGTGCATTGGCAGACAGAGCCATATCTCCCGAACTTAAATTTTTATCTAAAATAGAATGATAACGTTCCTTTGCGCCAACGGTCAAGTGTATATTTTGAAAGGAAAGTTCGGTATATAACTGTTGTACCCAAAACGACGAAGAATGTTTCGCAGCCGCAACCAAATCGACTCCGGTTTCCAATCGAAAGTTTTTATTCAAAGCCTGTTTCCATATCAAATTGCCTCTGACATAACCGTTATTGGGTTTCAACGGAACGACGCCATTGGTATTGCTAACTATCCAAAAAGGGCTATAATTTCCCACATTTGCAGAAGTAAACGCTTCCGCGCGGTAGTTGAGTTCCCCCTGCGCAAACGAAGCGAAAGGCAGCAAAAGCAACAGCCAGACAAAATGCTTTTTCAAAAGCCGGAGACTGTTCAACACAACGCTCACGCTGCTCAAAGCCATCGCCCCACCCGCAATCATCGGATTGAGCAGGAATCCGTTGACCGGATAAAGCGCTCCGGCGGCAATAGGAATCCCAATCATATTATAGATAAAAGCCCAAAACAAATTCCGGCGAATGGTCTTAACCGTACTGCAAGAGAGGCGTATTGCCGTGTTGATTTTCCTCAAATCGCCGGAAATAATCGTTACCGAAGCCGTTTCAACAGCAATATCGCTGCCTTTTCCCATTGCGATACTCACATCGGCTTGCGCCAAAGCCGCGCTGTCGTTAACGCCGTCGCCGACCATGCCTACAATTTTGCCTTTGCTCTGTTTATCTTTAATTATACGCAGTTTATCGGCAGGCAATACGCTTGAATAATAATGTTTGACGCCTGCCTGACGGGCAATCTCACGGGCGGAAGCCTCGCTGTCTCCGGTAGCCATAATGACTTCTATTCCTTTTGCCTGTAGTTGTTCGACGGCTTGACCGGAGGAAGGTTTTATTTTGTCGGACAGAGCGAAAAGTGCATAAACCTTTTCGGTAGAACCGAAAAGGACAATCGTATGATTTTCCTTTTCCCGTTCGCAAATCCATGTCACAACCGTTTCGTCAAAAGGAATATCCTTGAACAGCCGTGTATTTCCAACCAAAAACCGCTCTCCTCCAACGCTCGCTACAACACCTTCGCCGACTCGGTTTTCGACCGTCAGCGAACTTATCAAACCGGCTTCGCCGGCAATGGATCTAACTATTGCTTCCGCCAAAGGATGATTCGACGCTTTTTCCATGCTGAAAAGAATATCCCGAAGCCGTTTGGTTTCGGGTATTAACCATTTCGAGCAGACGGTTGCGGGAAAACCTTCGGTGATTGTCCCTGTTTTGTCGAGGACTATTGTGTTCATTTTCCGCATCATTTCCAAACTTTCCGCGTCTTTAATCAAGACGCCAAGTTCCGCACCTTTCCCCATTCCGGCAATAATGGCAGCAGGCGTTGCCAGTCCCAATGCGCAGGGACAGGCGATAATCAACACCGTAACGAAAGCCTGAAGCGCATGAACAAAAGCGTTTTCTCCCCCAAACGCCAGCCACAGGCAAGATGCAAGGATGGCAATCCCCACAACCACCGGAACAAATATCCTCGCAACCTTGTCGACAATCTTCTGTACCGGCGCTTTGGAATTTTGCGCCTCAGTCGTCAATCGGATAATTTGCGCCAGCAGCGTTTCGCTTCCCACTTTCACGGCGCGGAAACTGAAATTGCCGTTTTGATTGACCGTTCCGGCAAAAACCGTATCGTTTACGGACTTTTCTACCGGCGCAGGCTCGCCGGAAATCATGCTTTCATCAATAAAAACATAGCCTTCGGTAATAATGCCGTCTACCGGAACTTTTTCGCCTGCTCTCACAAACAGCGTGTCGCCCTCCTGTATGTCTTCAATCGGAATTTCTTCCCACACGCCGGAGCGAACAAGCGTGGCGGTTTTGGCTTGCAAGCCGATTAACTTTGTCACCGATGCGGCAGTTTTCTGTTTAGCCCTTTCTTCCAGTAACATGCCCAACAAAACAAAAGTGATAATAACGGCAGATGTTTCAAAATATAATCCGTTATGCAAACCATATTCAGGGAAAAACAAGCCGGCGCAACTGAATAACCATGCGGTTGCTACGCTGATTGCAACCAGCGTATCCATGTTCATTGAGCGGTGTTTCGCTTGACTGTATGCTCCGGTGAAAAAATCCCTGCCGCAAACAAAAACCACAGGAATGGAAAGAATGAAACTTGCATAGCCCGCCCACGCAAAGTGCATCAGCGGGGTCATGGAAAGGATTACGATACAGGAGGAAAGCAGGGCGGACAAGACTACGCGCCGTTTCATACGGCGTTTCGACAGGGCTGCGGCGCAACAGGGGCAAATTATTTCAGGAGCGGGAGCGTTTGTGTTCATATTTCAATTCATTGGTATAATTGTTTATAAATTTAAGCACAAAAGTAATAAATATTTAAGGGAAATGCTAACGCAGCCTGCCTTTGCAACCCCGCCCCGTCATTGCGAGCGAAGCAATCCATTTCTTTCGACACTGCAAACTCCCCTCTACGGTCTGGAGCGTAGAGCGAAGTAACCCGGAAGGCAGCGGTCGTCATTGCGAGGACGAAGTCCGAAGCAATCCAGGAAAAAAAGAAATGGATTGCCACGCCGCTACGCGGCTCGCAATGACGGGGTGGCTGGATTGCCGCGCTGCTTCGCGGCTCGCAATGACGTGTTCCTTTCTGGATTGCCACGCCGCAAGCGGCTCCGGGTGACGAGGCGAAGATAATTCCGAATATTTATTACAAAAAAAGAGGCTGCCTCTTTATGAGACAGCCTCCTTATCGCTTCCGACAATAAGCGGGAATTAATTCCAGCCCGGATTTTGTACTAACTTTGTTCCTTTCGGATATGCGTCCATCTCTTTTCCCGGGATTGGCAACAACAGCATATGATTCTCCCAATCCCCCAAAGCGCCCTGTTTCGATTTTCCTTCCGGTTTGTTTGGAATGAATGCCTCAGAAAGCGGCTTCCAATCAAGCGTTCCTTTCACGCCGGTTGCCTGAGGATACAGGCGCGTGCGGCGAATGTCGTCCCATATCTTAAATTCAAGTGGAAATTCGTGGAAACGTTCGGTCAAAATTAACGCTCTCAAAGTATCGGTAGAAGAAACACTTTCTTGAATACTATCCAACCCGGCGCGATTCCGCACTTTATTGAGGTACTCGCGCGTTTTGTTAGTAGTCTTCTGTTCTTTGGATAGTAAATGACCTTCGGCAGCAATCAACAACACTTCGGAATAGCGGATGATTGGGAGATTGTTATTGCTGGGTCTTCCGCCAAGCAAAGCATCCTCATCAAACCATAGCCAGTTTCCGGCATTGTTTAAGGAAAAAGTGTCTTTTTGGTTGTGGACATATGTACTAAAAAAGAATTGCTTTTCTTGCCCGCGAATATCACTCGTGTCATAACTGTTTAGCAGTAGCGAGTCCGGTAGATAGGCATTGTATAAAACATCTTTATGAGAAGGAAAAATGCCCCATTGATAAGCCTCAGTCTCGATTGAACGGAAAGCGTAATTATGTCCCATGTTATAATTCCTGTCGGTGTGATCATATTCTTTGGCATAAATGATTTCCTTTGACGTTTTAGATGTTTTAATAACATTGAACGCAGAATTTAAGCCTTCCCCTTTCGGTTCGAGGCCATATATTCCGCTTTTTTCCGCAACCGAAATAACACTGTCGGCTTGCGCGGCTGCTAAGGTATATTTGGTTGCATTGTTAACAGGATTTCCAGCCCATTGCAAATACGCCTGCGCCAAGACTGTTCGCGCCATTGCTTTTGTTGCATAACCATAACCGTAAAACGCTTTCTCAGGTAAAACGGCAATGGCATCAAGTAAGTCAGCCTCAATCTTTTCATAAACCTCGGATGGGTTGGATTGTAACTTGTACATACTGTTGTCCGCAGTTGTGTATGGTTTGTCGACATACGGCACATAATTAAATTCTTTTACCAAGTGAAAGTAATTGTATGCGCGGAAGAATTTAGCCTGCGCAATAAAATTATCTCTTTCTTTTTCGGTCAATATTTTATTGTCTTTGTTTAATACAGTGTCATTGTACACTTTATCGACGCCTGCAATAACAAAATTGGCTTGTGAAACCCCCTTGTAAAGTTCACGCCATAGCTTGAGCGCTATACCATCAAACGACGCAATATTAAAATTGCAATTTTCAGAGGCAGAGGTAAATGTTCTGTCTTTGCGTTTGTCAACAAATAGACCCGACATGATGCCGCCCCACATGGGCGCAGTAGGCGTCCAATCGCCGTCGACGTCCGTATCATACAATTTCGGAACCCCGACGAGATAAAGTCCGTTTACAGCCGATTCCACATCAGCCTTAGATTGCCAAAACTCATCATACGGTCTTGTACTCTTCGGATCTTCTTTCAAAAAATCTTCACATGAGCTCATTAACAAAGAGATAGCAGCCATGCAAAAAACGGATAAATATAGCTTGTATATTTTCATTTGACTATTATTTTTCATTTGATTTATAAATTAAAAGGTGATATTCAGACCCAACGTAATTGTGCGCGGAGTTGGATAAACGAAGAATTGGCGATTAGTTCCCCAATTACTGTCTACATGAGATGAAGCGCCCGGATCATAACCCAAATAATCAGCCGCAGTAAACAGGAAAGCATTATTCACATTGGCGTATAAACGCAATGCCGAAAGATTTGCTTTCGTTAGCGATTTGGGGCTGAACGTATAGCCTAACGATATCAGGTTAACGCGCAAATAAGAACCGTTTGCAACCCACGTGTCGTCTGCTTCGTTGTTTGCTCCCTGTCCGAAGTTATTCAATCGCACATCCTGCGACATGCCTTTTTCGAGCAGGTTTGTCAAGAAACGCGCTTCGGTGGTATGGAAAAACTCCTGCATAACATCTCCTCCCAGCGAAAACTGCAAATCAATCGACAAATCAAATCCTTTGTAATGAAAAGCGTTAGCAAATCCGCCCATCCAATCGGGCAAGCCCTTACCAATGATTTCCGCCGCTTTATAAACAACCCTTTCGCCGACATTTGCAGGGATAATCATTGTGGCGTCGTCAGCCTGTATTATTTCTCCGTTGGCGGTTTCTATTTGATTATTGCCGCGATAAATACCAACACGTTTAGAGCCATAGAA
>JAIRKG010000139.1 GCA_031260235.1 Dysgonamonadaceae bacterium
CAGCCAAATTTTGACTTTCCCGTTTAAAGATTTAACTTTGCCACGCTAAATGATTGAAAAATGCCTGTAAATATACCTCATAATCTGCCCGCAGTCGAGATTCTCAAAAAGGAAAACATTTTTGTGATGGACGATTTACGCGCCTCTACCCAGGATATTCGTCCGTTGAAGGTGGCGCTACTGAATCTAATGCCCATGAAAATTGTTACCGAAACGGATTTCGTGCGTTTGCTTTCCAACAGCCCGCTTCAGGTGGAAGTGGATTTGATTAGGATGAAAACCCACGAGAGCAAACATACGCCGGTGGAACATTTAACCACTTTCTATAAAAACTTTGGTGATATCCGCAAAACAAACTACGACGGAATGATTATCACAGGAGCGCCGGTGGAAATGCTTGATTTCGAGGCGGTCAATTATTGGGAAGAATTAACGGAAATATTCGACTGGGCGGCACTGCATGTTACCTCGACCCTGTATATTTGCTGGGCGGCGCAGGCCGGATTATATCACTTTCACGGTATCAACAAATATCCTTTGAACAAGAAGCTATTCGGCGTATTCAGGCATACGTTGAATAATCCGGGTATACCGCTTTTCCGCGGATTTGACGATGAGTTTTACGTTCCACACAGCAGGTATAGCGAAATCCGACGGGAAGATATCCTCAAAGTTCCCGCCTTGAGTTTGCTTTCCGAATCGCCGGAAAGCGGTGTTCACCTCGTTATGTCGCGCGGCGGACGCGAATTTTATATTACAGGACATTCCGAATATACGCCGGAAACGCTGGATGATGAATATAAACGCGATATTGCCAAAGGTTTGCCGATAGAAATGCCGGTCAATTACTACAAAGACAATAATCCCGAAAAGGGAATCTGCACACAGTGGCGTGCCCATGCTCACCTTATGTTCAAAAACTGGTTGAACTACTACGTATATCAGGCAACGCCGTTCGATTCGAAAGAAATAGAGTTGTTGGGAGACGTTAGTATATAAAAATCATTCGTCCCTTTGGAAAACAACGAACAGGAGCAAAACAAGCAAAGAAAAACCGGAAGTTACGCCAAATATGACCGGCCAGTCATATACGACGGCGCCCGCCGAATCAATCGTTTTGTTAGCGCTGATCAAATTGCTGCAAATGAAATTACCTGCCAGCAAACCTATTCCCCACAGCAGGAAAGCAAGTAAACCCTGCGTTTGCGCACGCAACGAATCGGGCGCTTTTTTATCAATATAAATCTGCCCTATAACGAAAAACAGACTGAAAATCAGGCCGTGAAAAAGGATTCCGACAATGTAAAACGCAGGCGTATCGGAAACGCATCCCCACCAAAAGGACAAATAACGGGCAAGCATGGCAACCAGTCCGAAAACCATTGCTTTCTTAAATCCGAAACGGGTAATGACAATTGTTGTGACGAACAGGCAAAACAGTTCGCCGACTTGCCCCCAATTCAGTGTGATTGTAATATATTCAAACTTCCGGTCTTGCAAAAACTCCGCCCCGAAAGTATAATAAAGCGAATAAGCCAGCACGGCAGCGAAAGAGCAAAGGATAAAAACCCTGAAATTGCGTTCGCGAAACAGCGTAAAAGCTTTAAAACCCAAGATTTCGGTTATGGAAATCTTGTCTTTTTTCCCGCTCGGCGGCGTATGCGGAAGCGTAAGGTTCAAGACGGAAGCAATCAGTGCAACACCGCTTCCGCAAAGGAACGGCAGCGTGCCGCCATCGAAAACTTCCACGTGAAATACCTTAATAAACACGAGGCTGAACAAGCCTGATGCGACCCAGCCAAGCGTTCCAAACAACCGAACTCTCGGAAATTGTTCCGCAGGAAGATGTTTCAGCGCAATAGCGGTCGTCAAACTCCACGTGGGCATCTGTAAAATCATAATAGGGAATACGAGAATCAGCGCCAAAACGGTGTTGTGCGTCAGCCCGATGTAAGCCAGCAGGACAGCCGTCATAAAATTGGAAAAAGACAATATCTTTTGCGCCGGAAAGTAACGGTCGGCAAAAGCGCCCACAATGGACGAAGCCATGAAGCCGATCGCCATTGAACTCATTATTAATGCTTTTAGATTGCCTGAAATACCTGTGTTTGTCAGATAAGCCACATAAGGGACCCACCAGACGGATAACAGCAAGTATTGCATAAACATCATCAGGCAGAAGGGAATTTGGATTTTTAACGTTTGACTGTTCATAAGTTTATTTTTTAATTAATAGGTGAAAATTTTGTATTTCGTTCCCAAAAAACGCCGTCACGGAAACCTTGTATGGTTTTATCCGTTTCCGCTTTTTCCATGCGTTTTTCCGCCCAGCAGACATATTCCGGATTGATTTCGACGCCGCAATAGTTCCGCCCCAGTTTTTTGGCAACCGTCGATGTCGTTCCCGAACCGAGGAAAGGGTCGAATACCAGCCCGTTTTCGGGACAAGATGCGAGAATCAGTTTAGCAATAAGTTTTTCCGGCTTTTGTGTGGGGTGGTCTGTGTTTTCGGGCATTGACCAGTAGGGCACCGTAACGTCGTCCCAAAAATTGGAGGGATGCGTCATCCGGAATTTGCCGTCTTCTGTATCCTGCCAGTCTTTCGGCTGACCATCCTGCCGGTATGGCGCCAGCACTTTCCTGCGGATTTTAACGGCTTCCACATTGAAATAATAATTGCTTGCGTCGCAAACGGCAAACCAAATGTCTTCCATACTGTTTTTCCAGTTGTCCGTCGCCCCACGTCCTTTTTCCCTTTGCCATGTGATTCGATTCATAACGGTAAGGTTTTTGTTTATAACCGTATAGAGTGCGGCGGTGTTTTTCCAGTCCCCGCAAAGATAAAGCGAAGCGTTGGGTTTCAACAGGCGGATAAGTTTAGGAAACCATGACTCAAGATAATCCGAATAATCTGCGTCCTTCATTTGCCGAAACTTCATTCCGGCGAAATTCCGGCTGATATTATAAGGCGGGTCAATAATCATCAAATCGACAAATTCCGAAGGAAGAAAATCAATTATCTCAAATAAATTCCCGCAAACAGTCGTGTTCACAATATCGGCAGTATTAACCGGAGCGGCGACGACAACTGTCTTTTTCTGCAATCGATGTAGCTCGGATTCGGATACTTGCAAGGTGCGATTTCTTGGCGCTCGCTGTTTTTCGTTCATTCCTGTATCGTTATATTATTGCTTCGTGATAGCCATCGGCTTAAATCGGAGGCAACATTACATTTCCCTGCAAAGGTACGGGATTTTGTGCAATTTGCGGCGCACGTAGTAAATAATCGCTATCTTTGCCGTATAAATAAAGAACAAATATGTCAAAGGTAATCATTATCGGCGCGGGAGGCGTAGGAACGGTAGTCGCCCACAAAGTCGCTCAAAATCATGCCGTTTTCACTGAAATCATGCTGGCGAGCCGCACCCTCTCCAAATGCGACGCAATCGCCTGCGCTATCGGGAACAAATATGGTAACCGGACGATACAAACTGCACAGGTTGATGCGGATAACGTTGCCGAACTGGTCGATTTGTTCCGTAAATTCCACCCCGAACTTGTAATCAACGTAGCCCTGCCCTATCAGGATTTAACGATTATGGACGCCTGTCTCGAAGCGGGCGTCAATTATTTGGATACCGCCAATTATGAGCCGAAAAACGAAGCCAAATTTGAATACAAATGGCAATGGGCTTATCAAGACCGCTTCACGAAAGCAGGCTTGACTGCTATTCTCGGCTGCGGATTCGATCCGGGCGCATGTAGCGTTTTCACCGCATACGCCGCCAAACATCATTTCAGCCGGATGGATTATTTAGATATTGTTGATTGTAATGCCGGCGACCACGGAAAGGCTTTCGCCACCAATTTCAATCCGGAAATCAACATCCGCGAAGTAACCCAAAAGGGACGCTACTGGGAAAACGGGAAATGGATCGTTACCGAGCCGCATGAAATACACAGACCGTTGACTTATCCGAATATAGGGGACAAAGAATCGTATGTAATCTATCATGAGGAACTTGAATCGTTGGTAAAGAACTTTCCAACGCTCAAAAGGGCGCGTTTCTGGATGACTTTCGGACAGGAATATCTCACGCATTTGCGTGTGATTCAAAACATCGGCATGGCACGAATTGACCCTGTTCTCTACAAAGGTGTCGAAATTGTCCCCATTCAATTCCTGAAAGCAGTATTGCCTGATCCCGGCGGACTGGGAGCGGATTATACCGGCGAAACCAGCATCGGATGCCGCATCAAGGGTCTTGACAACGCGGGAAAAGAACTTGCTTACTATATTTATAACAACTGCAAACATCAGGACGCTTATGCGGAAACCGGCGCTCAGGGCGTCAGCTACACGACCGGCGTTCCCGCAACAATCGGCGCTTTGATGTTCGCGAAAGGCTTTTGGCGCAAGCCGGGCGTATTCAATGTGGAAGAGTTCGATCCCGATCCGTTTATGGAACAGATGAATGTGCAGGGGTTGCCTTGGCATGAGGTTTTTAATCCGGTCTGAAAGGGTGTATGCTGCATGTCGGTCAGGGTGCATGCTGCATGTCAGTCAGGGTGTATGCTGCTACTTTTTCAATATTACATAAATAATTACCGGCGCCCCCAGCAAAGGCGTTACGGCATTGAGCGGCAACAATCCTTTCCCGAAAGGAACAACGGTCAGCATATTACAGAGCAAAGCGACAGCCGCCCCCAATAAAACAGTAGCCGGAAGAAGCGTTTTTTGGTTGGAAGTCCCCAAAGCCATTCGCGCCAAGTGTGGCACGGCAAGTCCAAGGAAAGTAACAGGTCCGCAAAAAGCGGTAACAATGGCGGTTAAAAGACCGGTGGTAAGGAGAATATAAATGCGGGCGCTTTTTATTCCAACGCCGAGGTTTGCCGCATAATTCTCCCCCAATAACAGAGCATTCAGCGGTTTTATCAATAAAACCGAAAAGAAGATGCCAAGCAAAATGCCAATCGTATAAAAAGGAAGCTGGGCGCTGTGTACGCTCGCAAAATTCCCCATGCCCCAAAGCACATAAGCCCTGACGTTGTCGGGGGAAGCATAAGCGTTTAGAAACGAAATGCCCGACGAGGCAAGGTAACCGGTCATAATTCCGACAATCAAAACCAACACGTTACTTTTAATTTTTGCGGAAAAATAGAGTATCAGCAGCAACACGGCAAACGCGCCGACGAGGGCGGAGAAAACAACCGACAAATGATAGGACAATCCGCTCATTTCGCCGGCATAGAGCATCACGATTGCGACTCCCAAATTGGCGCCGCCGGTGATTCCGAGAACGGAGGGTCCCGCAAGCGGATTCCGGAAAAGCGTCTGCAACATCAATCCGCCGACCGCCAGCGCCGAACCTGCAAAAAGCGCCGTCATCGCCTGCGGCAAACGCGATTGTAAAACGATATTCGCCCAAACACTCTTTTCTACTTCCTTGCCAAAAAAAATATCCATTACCGCCGAAGCAGGAATGGATACTGTGCCGTAAAAAAGATTACAGGAAAAAAGGACAATGATAGCTAATGCAAATCCGGCACAGACAATGCTTTTACGCTTCATGGCTCATCTTAACCTGTCGAGCGAACGGACTAATTTTTCGTCTTTGCGAATTGCCGACAATGCTGCGGCTGCCAATACTGCCGCGATTAACGAGGCAGCCATATAAATCCATTCGTCTTGAGATCTTGCGATAAAACCGCCGGACAAACCGGCCGAAATGAGGACAGACGCCACCGTAATTCTCATTTGCCGTTTCCGGTTCTTAAAGAGAAAGATAGCAAGCAATGCGGTTATGCCGTCAATGGCAAACAGTGCGGAAAGGTAAAATCCGGCAGCGTTTTCCTTCGATAGCGACAGGAAAAACATCGCCAGCAGCAAAATTGCGGCGAGCAGCAGGTAAACCGATTGTATGCGCTGAATCATAATTCTTTCATTTTGGCTCTTTCTTTTGCCGGATTCTGGAAATAAATTTCGTTATTTAAAAATTCGCTCACAGCAAGGAGCGTTGGTTTCGGCAAGCGTTCAAAATGACGGGAAGTCTCAATTTGTTCGCGGTTTTCAAAAATTTCTTCCAGCGTATCGGGTCCCGAAGAAAATTCCATCAGTTTTTTACTCTCCTGCTGTTTGACTTTGACGGAAATTGCATTGGCGCGTTTGCCGATAATACGAACCGTTTCATATATATTCCCCGTTTCTTTGGTCAAGGTCGCCATGTCCAACGTAATCGTGTTGTTCGGCGCTTTTGCTCTTTTTGTTGTTTTATGTTCCATGTTGTTTTATAATTTTTGTTGTTTTAATTTTTTATTCACGTTTTGATAAAGCAGTTGAATTTCTTTGGCGTATTTCCCTTCCGGATATTCATTGATGTAAGAATAATATTCGTCCACCACGTCGCGGTAACGGAAATCCTGCTTTTCGTCCACGCTTTTCATCGCCATTTCATATTTGGATTTGAAAATATAGTACATAAATTCCTCCCTCTGTTTGGAGGAAGGATACGAACGCATGGCATTCTGGGCGGTGATCACACAGGACAGATAGTTTCCGCCGGGAAAAGGATAGATCAAATATTCCCCCAAATTGTAATACAGGCGGGCGGTCAGCAATTCTTTGAGCGCCAGTTTTTCCTGAAGCAGAAACAAAACATTCTGCGCTTTTTCTTTCTGTTCGCTTTGCGGATACAGTTCTATAAAATCCTGAAACTGTTCCATAGCCTTGTATGTTTGCGTTTGATCCAGCCGCGGGTCGGGCGATTCCAAATATAAACCGTAAGCCGCATAATATCGGGCTAATTCGGCATATTCCCCTTTACTGTATGTTTTATAATAGGTAGAAAAATATTCAGACGCGGTGATGTAGTCTTTCATTCCGTAATAGCTTTGCGCCAGCAGGTAGAGCGCTTCTCCCCCCACGGAGGACGCTTTTTTCATCTGCACAACTTCTTCTAATAACACTACCGAACGGCTGAATTTGCCTTCGTTGAAATACTTCTTGGCATATTCAAATTTCGTGTCAATATCGGTCAGTTTCAATACCTTATTATATTCTCCACAGGAAACCAGTGCGATTAAGAGAAAGAAAAGAGAGGCGATTTTATATTTCATAATCCGTTTTAATTTGACTGCAAAAGTAATCAATTTATTTGATATTACAATATTCATATTTTCTTCGCCCCGCCCGTCATTGCGAGCGAAGCGAAGCAATCCAGGAATTGTAATGATGCAGCAGGAGTTTTTTCTGGATTGCTTCACTGCTACGCAGTTCGCAATGACGCAGTGGGCTCGCAAAACCGCAGTCGTCACCCGGAGGACAAAGTCCGAAGCAATCCAGGAAAAAAGAAATGGATTGCCACGCCGCCAGCGGCTCCGGGTGACGAGGTGAAAATAATAATAAGTTTAGAATAATCACAATTTAAAATTATAACGCAATGGATACAGGATGAAAAAAAGAAAAAGTAAGGGAACAGTTACGAGTAAA
>JAIRKG010000015.1 GCA_031260235.1 Dysgonamonadaceae bacterium
TCCGACCCCGAAGCCGGTGAAGTTTTTACGGTTGAAATCAATGAAAAGAACGTGCAACTGAAATTTATTCCTGCCCTCACAGGCAGGGAAAACCCGGTGAACGACGGCATCAATCGCGCCGTCAGGATACATGATTTATGGGTTTGGAGAATGTGAGGGGATACCATAGCCGTCACCCGGAGGGCGAAACCCACCTCGTCATTGCGAGGGCGAAGCCCGAAGCAATCCGGAAAGAAAACATGGATTGCCGCGCCGCAAGCGGCTCGCAATGACGAGGTGAGGCAAAAAAACCGTACACGTCATTGCGAGGACAAAATCCGAAGCAATCCAGCCCATACTCGTCATTGCGAGGGCGAAGCCCGAAGCAATCCAGGAAAGAATAAAACATGGATTGCCGCGCCGCAAGCGGCTCGCAATGACGAGGTGAGGCAAAAAAACCGTACTCGTCATTGCGAGGGCGAAGCCCGAAGCAATCCAGGAAAGAAAGAAAGTTACAAGTAAACAGGAAAATTTAATGTATATAATAAGGAATAGAATTTTTTATCTGGATTGCTTCACTGCTTCGCAGTTCGCAATGACGGGGCAAAAACACGAAAGCCGCAGCCGTCACCCGGAGGGCGCAAGCCCGGAGCAATCTAGGAAAGAAAGAAATAGATTGCCACGCCGCTACGCGGCTCGCAATGACGAGTACGAAACAAATAATTTAATAATTTTATAAACAATAACAAATAAAAAAAATGAAAAACATTAAAATTTATTTTCTCCCCTCTTTTTTAGCGAAACGCATCACTGTTAAACAGTTAGCAGCGGTACAGGACGGTTGCATTGCCCCCAACCGAAGCGATTTTGCGTTTTGTCACATTTTTGTCACATTTTTGTCACATTTTTGTCACAACTTCAATCTATCTTTGCACCAAAATTAATTCAACAGTAATTTATGAAAGCAATACGATACATTCTGTTTTTGGTTTTAATGGGTTTGGCAATCTGTTTTACTGCCTGCCAAACAGACGGCGAATACACACCTTCAATGGATCGCGTCACTCCGGTGAAAGCGGAGTTCAAATATATTGCCGACCCTGATGCCCGCTTTGCTGTGGAATATGCAGGAGTGGAACTGTCCGATACGTTGCCTTATATTTTTAACAATGGCTTAGGGACAGTAAGATTTGATAGTAAGAAAACAGCCTATGTGAGCGAAAACAGCATGAGCAACCTGCTGCGGGTTTACCGCCTGGAAAATGACGAACGTATAGTAGATATGGAAGCGCAAGTTGATGTGTCGGCTGTTTCCACAGGTTTCACTATTCCTTCGGCGCAACTTGCCGCCGACAGCCCTGTACAAATATTATCGGTTCCCGAAGCGGCGACAGACAGCAGCTCCACTGCCGTGCAATTCTTTTATGGAGACCCCTCGCAGCCCGAAGAAGTGGATATCACTATTCTGGCGGTTGATCAGTACAGCCTGCTGATGAAAAGCTACAACCTCAACAACGTGCACGACACGATGAAAGCCGAAGTGGGGGAAATAAACTTGCAGCGGGGCGAACTGAGCGAACGGGTGGTCTTAAACTTCTATCAATTCAAAAATCCCTCCGGGCAGGCGGCCGCCAAATTCTATTATCGTGTGTACGACGGCGAAGGCACTCTCCTGCAGGATTACAAGGCGGCTTCTTCGGCAACCAATGCCGCCGAAATAAAACCGGAATCGGCAGTAAGGAATAAAATCCCATACGCGACCTATAAATCGGCAATAATGCAATTTACATATAAGGATACAAGCATGCAATTTGCTTCGCCTACAGAGTTACTGAAAGGCGAAAAATGGTAAAAACGAATAATTAACAACCGGTATTCACAATAAAAAATATAAAGATATGATTAACTTCTATTTAGTAAACAACCTGTTGACGAAAGACGACAAAAACGACTTCCGTGCGCAAGTCACAAATCAGGAAACGTACACAGAGGACGACCTTGCTAATGACTTGGTCGAATACAATCTCGGGATCAGTAAACCTCAGGCGCTGGCAACGCTTGAAGCCATCAACGAAATCGTCCGTAAGCAAATCAAGAAAGGGCGCAACATCTCGCTGACGCTGGTGAATTTTCATTTTGCGATACCGGGCGCGTTCAAGGAAAAGGAACTCCCAAGTCATGCCGAATTGAGAGTAACCCCCACAAAAGAAGCCGCCGCTGTGGCAAAGACTGTGCCGCTCAAACATGTGGAAACGCCGGAACATATTCGCGTCGACTTTGTACACGATGTGAAAACCGATACGGGAAACAACAAGATAACGCAATTCGGCACGGTGAAAATCGGCGGGAACAATATAAAAATCGCGGGAACAGACCCATCGGTAGGCATTGAATTTCACAGCCTCGAAGATCCGGAATCCATCTATAAATTCCGGCGGGCGACATTATTGTGAATAATCCGGGAGAACTGATAATTGTTGCGCCGAGAATGGTTCCGGGCGAGCTTGTAGTACTTAAGGTAACGACGCAGTTTGCCGGTAGCGGTACGCTCTTAAAACATTCACGCTCTTTCACGTTCGACAGAGAATTGACGGTGGTATAACCTATTCTAATAAGGTGAGCCGCCTTAATCTAATAAGGGAAGCTGCCTTATTCTAATAAGGCGAAGCAATCCCAAAAAACAATCTCATGCAAAATGTTACAAATTTTTAACATTTTTGTTACAACTATTCATTATCTTTGTCGCGTAATAGTTATATGAAAGAGTTCTTTGACATATTGATTTGCACGTTTTCCGGATTGCTTCGCTTCGCTCGCAATGACGAGGTGGGGTCGCAAAGCCGTAGTCGTCATTAGACTTGTATCGAAACTCATTTCAACACTCTATTTTCATAGTTTACTATTCCGCAAATCAAGTTGTATCTTAACCCAAATCTTTTTCGTCTGTTACGATATCGCTCGCGTGC